>CAZMPR010000001.1:0-19327 GCA_964568265.1 uncultured Clostridiaceae bacterium
GTTGTCGAAAATAAGGATAGAAACAACCTATAACCGTTTACAATATTTCAATAATATGCTAAAATAAAATCATTCATACAATGAACGGAAGAAGGAAAGAATATTGAAGTTTTTTAGTCCTACATCCGAATTTAAAGAAATGTTATTGCTGCAGCATATCGAAAATAATCACGACACAACCCAAAAAGAAATAGCCAAAGTCATAGACGGGGCTACTTCTATGGTCAATGTTTATATAGATAACTTAGAAGAAGAAGGATATCTAAAAAGAGACTACCAATCAGCAAAAATAGTCTACTACAGGATAACCCCGGAAGGGCTAAAGAGAAAAAACTTTCTACTCATTACATATATGAGGGAGTTAATAGATTTATATAAACTTGCTAAAGACAACGTGGAAGTATTTATAAAGAAGATAGAGGATAGGGGCTTCAATAAAATTCTTCTTTATGGTGCCGGAGAAGTTGCGGAGACAATAATCGGCGTGATTAGAGATAAGGATAACGCTTCTATAAATATTGTAGGGATAATAGATGATGATATAGGTAAACAAAACGAATTGTTTATAAATTATAAAGTAATCTCAAGCAAAGAAATAAATAATTATAAACATGATGCAATAGTAGTCACAAGTTATACTTTCGAGGATACTATAATGGAAAACTTACTCGAAATGCGCTATGATAGAGAAAGAATTATAAGGTTTTTTGGCGAGTAGGTGTTAACTTGAAATCATGGTGTATATTCTGTAAAACCGGTTCAGAGAAAAAAGTAGCTCAATCCATATCAACATGGGATGAGAATTTCAAGGTAATAGCACCGGTTAGAATACTGCAAGAGAAGCGAAAAGGTCATTGGCAGCAAAAAGAACAAATATTATTCCCCGGATATATATTTTTATATTCAGAAGAAGACTTGGATATTGAATTACTGAAAAAAGCACCCGGCTTTTACAAAGTATTAGGCTCCGATGCAACATTAAAAGAACTCCGGAACTCGGATTATGAATATTCAATGTGGATATACCGGCATCAAGGCTATTTGGAAACCTCCAAGGTTTTGACAATAGGAAGAACAGTAAAAGTCATAGAAGGTCCTTTAGCGGACGGACTTGGTACTATAGTTAAACTGGACAAACATAAACGGCGGGTATGGGTAGAATTCGAATTTGATAACCAATTACGCTTAGTATCATTAAGCGCCGAATGCATAGAAGAACAATAAAGCTCTATCAACATAAATCATCGCCCGGGGCGTGTTTATCACGATAAAGCCGCATAGCAACAACCGATTTGTAGGACAAACCCCCTACAAAATGGCGAAGCTATGCCTTTTTACTAAAGAAAAATGAAAAGTGAGAAATACAATGTATGGAGATATAAGCAAACTGATAATTCGTATCCTTAGTTGGTTTTATATTTACCATGTTTATGGAAGGACTCTTGTGGCAATGGTATAATAAAAGTGAAATATAGTAAATTTAAAAGGTTGGGATAGGATATGGATAGCAAAGAACTAATTGAAATTATACAATTAGGCGAAGATTCCAAGGTACAATTTAAAGAGATCTTTCATAGCCCTGATTCAATGGCTGCGGAGATAAGTGCCTTTGCAAACTCAGCAGGAGGTAAAATACTGGTGGGTGTCAATGACGAAGGTGTTATAACAGGTCTAAGCAAAGATGATATTATGAGACTGAATCAAATGGTATCTAATGTTTGCTCACAAAAAATTGAGCCTACAATAGCGGTTACAACTGAAAACCTAAAACACGAAAATAATACTATAATGGTTATTAATGTGCCAAAGGGACCAAATAAATTCTATATGGCTAATGGCACTGATATCTGGGTTAAAGTTGGGTCAGATAAAAGACGTGCTAAACGAGAAGAATTAAAAAGATTACTCCAAGAATCATCTCATATATATGCAGACGAACAAGTTCTTGAAGATACATCATTAAAAGATTTAGATATGGATATGGTTTTAGAATTTTTAGAAAATAAAATTGGTTCAGAGTATATTGAGGATAAAAAAAATATTAATAGAATACTTAATAATATGAAAATATTAAAAGGAAAGCACTGTACTTTAGGCGGGTTTTTATTATTTGGCAAGAAAGCTTTGTTAAAAACAAGCCAATTTTATATCGCTGCTGTCTCATGGTATGGAACTAGCATAGCGGGCACTGAATACCGAGAGAGTGAGGATGTATATGGTAATATTGCAAGACAATATAGAGACGGATTGGCTTTCATAAAAAGACAACTAAAGAAATTGCAAAAAGGGCAGGATTTTAATACACTTGGAATATTAGAAATACCGGAGGAGGCTTTGCAAGAAGCCCTTGTAAATGCATTAATCCATAGAAATTATTTTATTAATAGCAACATAAAGATATTTAATTTCGATGATCGGGTAGAAATAATAAGCCCCGGCTCTTTACCAAATACCTTGGATGTAAACTCCATAAGATACGGACTTAGGGTTGCCAGAAACCCCATATTATTATCCTATATAAAGGACTTGCCTAATATACCTTATAGAGGTATTGGCTCTGGCATTCCAAGGATAATAGAAACATGTGAAAAAGTGGGCATTAAAGTGGATTTCATCAATTACATTGAGGGAAGCGGACAATTCAAAGTGGTATTTTGGAAGAATTAAACCACAAAGGGCGAAGTGCTGACCAACCGTCAACTCAAAAACAAGGAGTCAAACAATATGAATATCAAATCAAATATAGGAGCAAAAAATCGTATCTATCTCTCCTCCCCCCATATGAGTGACGAAGGATACGAAATGCAATACATAAAAGAAGCCTTCGATACTAATTGGATAGCCCCATTAGGTCCAAACGTAGATGGATTTGAAAAAGAATTGGCATCATACGTCGGTATAGGACATGCAGCCGCCTTATCCTCCGGTACGGCAGCTATACATATGGCTTTAATAGCTGCCGGCGTTGGTAAAGGAGATATAGTATTATGTCAAAGCCTTACTTTTTCAGCTACAGTAAATCCAATAATATATCAAGATGCTATTCCTGTATTTATAGATAGCGATTATAAGACTTGGAATATGAATCCCATAGCATTGGAGGAAGCTTTTAAAAAATATAAAGATAGAGTAAAGGCTGTAATCGTAGTGCATTTATATGGTTTATCAGCAGATATGGATAAGATTATGGAAATCTGTCATAAGTATAATGCAGCAGTTATAGAAGATGCTGCCGAATCCTTGGGCACTTATTACAAAGATAAACATACTGGCGCTATCGGCGACTATGGTATATTTAGTTTCAACGGCAATAAAATCATCACCACCTCCGGCGGAGGGATGCTTGTCAGCGATAATGAAGAAAGAATAGCAAAGGTAAGATTTTGGGCAACTCAAGCAAGGGACAAGGCCAGACACTATCAACACAGCGAATTAGGCTTCAACTATCGTATGAGCAATATTGCCGCAGGAATAGGCAGAGGACAACTAAAAGTATTGGACGAAAGAATTGCAAAAAAGAAATACATATTTGAATATTATAAAAAAGAATTAGGGGATCTTGAAGGTATAGAATTTATGCCTATCAATGATTGGAATAAACCCAACTACTGGCTATCCTGCATTACAATCCCCAAGGACACCCACAAGAGTAGGGGCAGACGACCCTGCCTGCCCGAAAGTGCTTGTCATTTTGAGGATCCCTCCTCTCGTCTAATAGATATAATGAAAGCCTTAGAGGAAGAAAACATCGAAAGCCGACCAATATGGAAGCCAATGCATATGCAACCTTTCTTTGAAAAATACGACTATATCGGCGGCACTACAAGCGAAAAACTCTTTGAAAATGGCGTATGCCTGCCAAGCGATACCAAAATGATAGATGTAGATTTGGATAGAGTATGTAAGATTATTAAAAATCAATGGAATAAACAAACAACATAGACCACAAAGACCACAAAATAATTAGTGTCCTTCGTGCCCTTCGTGGTTAAAAAGTTAAACCCTATAGGCGGTATATTTAATGTATCAAAAATATATAAAGCGACCAATGGACTTCATACTATCCTTATTTATAATTATAATAATTTCACCAATAATGATAATTGTAGCAATAATTATAAAGGCCACCATGCCCGGGCCAATATTCTTTACCCAAGAACGAGTAGGCAAGAATAAAAGGATTTTCAATATAATAAAATTCAGAACTATGAAAGTAGATAAAGAAGCAGAAAAAGGATTAGATTTTTCTAAAGACCAACAAAGGTTGACGAAAACAGGTAAATTTTTACGCAGATTAAAAATAGATGAACTTCCGCAATTAATAAATGTACTCAAAGGAGATATGAGTTTAATCGGTCCTAGACCGACAGTAATGGAACAAGTAGAAAACTATACTGATTATCAAATACAAAGACTTTTAATAAAACCCGGTATGACCGGAATGGCACAAGTTCACGGCAACACTGCATTGACTTGGGAAAATCGTATAGATTATGACATTATGTATGTAAATAATATTTCTATGTTTTTGGACTGTAAGATACTTCTAAAAACTTTGGCTATTGTAGTATTTGGTGAAGAAAGGTTCAAAACAATGAAACCAATTAAAATGAAAGATGAGATTACTGAATCAGAATTTGATAAAATTAGCTTATAATAAAAGGATGATAAAATAAGATGAAAACAATACTAATAGGCTCTGTAGGCTCAAGTAAAATTACTTTAGAAGAAATGATAAATACTAAATTTCCTATTGATACAGTATTTTCTTTAGATGAAAAGTATTCTCAAAATGTTTCAGGATATTACCCTTTACATGAATTGGCCAAGAAATATGATATACCTTTTATAAAATTTAAAAGTATTAATGATATAGAAAACATTAATATAATAAAAGAAATAAATCCTGATCATATATTTGTTATCGGTTTATCTCAGTTAATAAATAAAGAAATAATAAACGCGGCAAAAATCGGTGCAATAGGTTTTCACCCAACGCCTCTTCCGAAATACAGAGGAAGAGCTGCTATAGTTTGGCAAATTCTACTTGGTGTGAGAGAAACAAAGTGCACATTATTCTTTATAGACGAAGGTATAGATTCCGGTGATATAATTGGACAAGAAAGCTATATAATTGAAGAATCAGACTATGCCTCTGATGTAGGAGAAAAATGTGGTGTAGCACTTCGTCTGCTATTAAAAAGAACACTGCCGAAAATCAAAAATAATTTAATAAAACCTATAAAACAAAAAGAAGATGAAGCGACATATCTGTTAAAAAGAACACCAGAGGATGGAGAAATCAACTGGAGTGAGTCGGCAGAAAAAATACAAAGATTGATAAGAGCAGTATCTAGACCTTATCCAGGAGCGTTTTCAAATTATAAAGGAACAAATAAAGTGATATTTTGGAAAGCAGATTATTATAAAAATTATAAGTATATAGGCATTCCCGGTCAAATTGCAAATATAGGAAAAGACTTCATTGATATTGTTTGTATTGATGGATTATTACATGTTTATGATTATGAGAATATTGACAATGTAAAATTGTCGATTGGAAATAAATTTAAATAATATAAAATACATAAAGGATGATATAATGAAAATTATTGTATTTGCACCTCATAATGATGATGAAGTATTAGGCGCTGGAGGCACTATAGCAAAATATTCATATATGGGTCATGAAGTATACATTTGTGAAGTAACAAGTGGACCTGACAAAAGAGTGGTAAAAATGATACAAAAAGAAGCATTAAATGCTCACAAATTATTGGGTGTAAAAGAAACATTTTTTTTAGACTTGCCAGTTGTCGGCTTAGCAGATATACCAGTCAAGGAACTGAATAAAGCTTTTTTTGATGTTGTTAAGAAAACCAAACCCGATATTGCCTATATACCACATAAGGGAGATATTCACACGGATCATAGATTTACCGTTGAAGGAGCTATGGTGGCATTACGACCGATTAATAATCCACAGCTTAAAGAGATATATGCTTATGAAACATTATCAGAAACAGAATGGAATATTCCCACCCATGATAATGCATTTATCCCCAATGTATGGTGTGATATTACGGATTTTATTGAGCTGAAGAAACAGGCAATGTCTTGTTATGAGACACAAATACAAGAACCTCCCCATCCCAGATCAAATGAAATAATAGAGACCTTAGCAAGATTAAGAGGCTCCAATATATGTGTGCCTTATGCAGAGAGTTTTATGTTAGTAAGAAAGATAGTATAGATAGTTTATATACAATGTTAAAATTAAAGCTAACTAAAATATACATTTAGAAACAGAGTTTTTAATTAAAACTGGAGGATTAACTGTGAAAGAGATAATAATAGTAGGAGCCGGTGGATTCGGCAGAGAGCTACTCCAATGGATTAAAGATATTAATAAAGTAGATTGCAAGTGGAGAATTAAAGGTTTTATAGATGACAATCGTAAAGCTTTAGAAGGCTATGAATGTGACTATAGCGTAATAGGTAAAATATCAGATTGGCAACCAAATGAAAATGAAGTGTACGCATGTGCAATAGCTGAACCGAAAACTAAAGAAAAAGTTATAACTTTACTAAAAAATAAAGGGGCAGTCTTTGAATCCATTATACATCCTAAGGCATCTTTGGGAAGTTTTAATAAGATAGGTAACGGACTTATTATGTATCCTGGTGCCCGTTTAAATGTAAATATAATGATAGGTGATTTTGTTACCTTGTTATCTACGGGGATTGGACATGATGTTAGCATTGGCGATTTTTCTACAATAAGCTCTCATTGTGGGATAAATGGTCATGTACAAATAGGGAAAAGAGTTTTTATTGGAGGAAATGCGGTTATTATACCTTCAAAAAAAATTGGTGATGATGTATATGTGGGAGCAGGAAGTGTTGTCATTAGAAATGTTAAAGCAGGTACAAAAGTTTTTGGTAACCCTGCAAAAAAAGTGAATATTTAAGGAACCAAAAATAATGTACAATAATATTGAAATTAATACCTATATATCACCTTTGCTATCATCAAATATGTATATGATAAAAGCCCAAAATAGGCTAATTGTTATAGATCCCTATATTTCAACAGATTTGCTGGATTACATAAAGAATAATTTATTGACATTAGATTTTATAATACTTACACATGAGCATTATGACCATATAAGTGGTGTGAACTGGCTTAAGGATATATTTAAAACTAAAGTTATATGCAACTTTGATTGTGGAAAAGCTATAAAAAGTCCTGCACTTAATTTTTCAAAATATTTTGATACATTAATACAGTTAATGCCTTTTGATAAAAAAGCACATATTACAGAAAATATTGCACCTTATTCCTGTACTGCAGATATAACTTTTAAAGATAAGAAGACTATTGATTGGATGGGACAAAGGCTAGAACTTATATCAACTCCCGGACATTCAAAAGGAAGCATATGTATATTGATTAATAAAAAATATTTATTTTCAGGAGACTCTTTGTTAAAAGATTACCCAGTTGTTACAAAACTCAAAAGTGGTAGTGTAAAAGAGTACAATCAGAAAACATTAAGGTATTTGAATTCATTAGATTCCGATACTAAAGTATTTCCGGGACACTATGATGGATTTATCCTTTATGATAAATTGAAAAGCCAGAGACTGGCATCTAAGGAGTGAGCTTTGTGCCATTTTTCCGCTTTGAAGATATAAAAATAACTGGAATTGCAAGTGCGGTTCCTAAAGAAATTGTAAAGGTTGATAATTTTGCTCCTGTTTTTGGTAAGGATACTGTAGAAAAATTTAAAACAATGACAGGTGTCAAAGAATTTAGAAAAGCTTCTGAACATCAAACCGCATCTGATTTGGGATTTTCGGCTGCGGAAAAACTTTTAAACAATAAAAAAATAGATAGAAAAAAAATTGGTGCTTTGACTTTTGTTGCACATTCACATGATTATAGACGTCCTGCGACTGCATGTGTTCTGCATAAAAGATTGGGGTTGTCAAAAGAATGTGCTACATACGATATAAACTTAGGATGTTCAGCATTTGTATATGGCTTGCAATCAATTTGCTCCTTAATGGCAAGTTCTGATATAGAGATAGGTTTGCTAATTGTTGCAGAAACTCTTACAAAAATTGTACATCCATTAGATCGCTCTGCTGCTATGCTTTTTGGAGATGCAGGCAGTGCAATTATTTTAGAAAAAAGTAAAGATGGTGGTGTTATAAATGGTTTGCTAAGGACTGATGGAAATGGATATAAAGCAATAATTGCTCCTGCAGGTGGGTTCAGGAATATGCATGCCTCTAATAAACCAATGATATGGGCAGATGGAAATGAAAGAACGCTATATAACACCAATATGAACGGTACAGATGTATTTAATTTTACAATATCTGATGTACCCATAGCCATGAAGGACTTCCTTGAATACACTAATACCTGTGTTGATGATTATGATTGTTTTGCTTTGCATCAAGCAAATAAATTTATCCATAAGCAAATATCTAAAAAACTTAAAATACCTATGGAGAAAATGCCGATATCTTTGGATAGATATGGGAATACATCAGCACCTGCAGTCACCTTGACATTATGCGATGCATACGGTTCAGTTAAGAATAAATCTATTTATACCCTAATGTGCGGTTTGGGTGTCGGTCTTTCGTGGGGAGTAGTTTCAGCTAAAATTGATACAGATAACATATTGCCGATATTTGAAACAGATGATTATTTTGCTGAGGGCTTTATAAATTCTCCTGAGCAACTTTAAGGAGGTTCTGGTATTGATTAATCCGATGGACTTAACGAATAAGAGAATACTGGTAACAGGAGCATCATCTGGTATAGGAAGGGAAACATCAATCCTTTTAAGTAAGTTGGGAGCACAGGTTTTGATGATAGCAAGGCGTGAAGAACAATTAAAGGAAACACTTGATGAGTTAGAAGGTAAAAATCATAAATATTATTGCTTTGATTTGAAAACTATTGATGAAATAGAATCAATGACAAATAAAATAGTTGAAGATAATGGACCTATTGACGGATTTGTACATTGCTCAGGCATTTCTAACATGAGACCATTAAAAATGACAAATTATGAGTTTCTACATGATATGATGTTAATAAACTTTTATAGTTTTGTAGAAATAATTAGATGTGTTACTAAAAAAGGTAGATATAATGAGGGCATGAGCATAGTCGGGATGTCCTCTATATCTGGAATAAAGGGATATAAGTCAAAAATGACTTATTCGGCTTCAAAAGCAGCAGTTGATGGTGCTATACGTTCTATGGCAAAAGAATTAGCAATTAAGAATATACGAGTAAACAGTATAATTGCAGGATCTATAAAAACTGAAATGTTCAATAAGTTTTTAGAGAAAAAAGGCATAGATGAAAAAGATGAACAGTTTAATGAGTATTGTCTTGGTCTTGGTGAGCCGATTGACGTAGCAAATGCAATTGCATTTTTACTTAGCGATGCATCAAGGATTATTACAGGGACAGGCTTAGTTGTAGATAGCGGAGTCACTTCCTGATTAGTTTTAGATTCGCAAAACGGAGGGTTTATATGGATAAAGTCGCTTTTATTTTTCCCGGACAAGGGTCACAATTTGTCGGCATGGGGAAAGATTTTTATTATAGTTTTAGCTTAGCAAAAGATGTTTATGACCAAGCTGATGAGATACTTGGTTATAAACTCACAGATATATGCTTTAACGGTCCCGAAGAAGATTTAATGCTTACAGAAAATACCCAACCTGCGATTCTGACAACCTCAATTGCAATACTACGTGTTTTGCAACAAGCAGGATTGACAAGTGATTATACGGCAGGGTTAAGTCTTGGTGAGTATTCTGCTCTTATAAATACAGGAACCATAGATTTTGCACAGGCAGTAAAACTGGTTAGAGGTAGAGGCATATATATGCAACAGTCAGTTCCAAAGGGTGTTGGTAGAATGGGTGCTATAGTGGGCTTGTCAGGGGAGCAAATAGAAGATATAATAAAGCAATCAAGAGAATATGGACTAATACAAATAGCAAATTATAATACCCATGAGCAGATAGTTTTATCAGGGGAGAAAAAAGCTGTAAACTATGCGATAAAAAAAGCAAAAGAATTTGGTGCACGAAAAGCTTTACCGTTGCCTGTAAGTGCGCCATTTCATTGCAAATTATTAGAACCTGCAGAAGAATTGTTAAAAAAGGACCTGCAAGATATGGATTTAAAACTCCAATAATACCGTTTATTTCAAATGTAAGAGCAGAAATTGTAACAGAAAAAGATAAAATAAAGCAACACCTGGTAAGACAAGTGAGCAATTCAGTTCTATGGAGACAAACGATAGAATTATTACTAGAAAAGGGTGTAAAGATATTTATAGAGATTGGACCCGGGACAACCCTTGGTAACTTTGTAAAAGCTATAGCAGAATATAATAACATTGATGTTATAAGTGAATCAGTAAGTGATATTGAAGGGCTTAATAAAGTGTTAAAGATTTTTTAGATTTAATGAATTCCGCCAAACGCAAACCCATTGATAATTTACATTATAAACAATAAATATTAAAAAAAGGGGATAAGATCATGGAAGTTAAAGAAAAATTGGCTTTACTAGAGGATATTTTTGAATTAGAAGAAGGGGAGTTAGAACAAGAAACAGATTTAGATACTCTTAGTTGCTGGGATTCTATGTCAAAGCTTTCGCTTATTGTACTAATAGATGATGAGTTTGGGAAGAAGCTTACAGGGAGCGAAATTAGAGAGTTTAAAACGGTAAAAGATATACTGGAGTTTATGAAGTAGGTATAGGAAATTGATTATAAAGAAGGAAATGGTAAAAATATGTAGAACAAGTATTATATTATAAAAAAATAAGGTGTGATTTTACGCCATTTTCATATCAGGATCCTATTCATTGAATGATACAAGTTAGCAATGAGGAAGATAAGATAATTGATATATCGGCATTTCAAAGATTAAGATACATACGCCAATTAGGCATATCTTATTTGGTTCATCATGGTGCAGAGCATACTAGATTCGGACATAGCATTGGTGTTATGGATTTAGTTAGTAGGGCAATGGATATTTTGGAACAAAAGTAGCTAAGAAAATTACCTAAAAGAGAATATAAAAGATTAAGGCAACTATTGAGAACAGTTGCTTTATTGCATAATATAGGGCATGCTATTTTTTCTCATGTTGGTGAAAGCGATGGTATATTCCCTATTGTCGAGGATTATGATGGAGAAAAGGAAATAAGAACAAAAATTCAAACTGAATGAAAAGGTTCATAATAAAACACATTTTTCCGCTCAGACTTTAATATTGGACCTTACACCAACGCCTTTTCATTTCAATTTATTATAGATAAATATCTCTAATGATATGATTGTAATTGTAAGGAGTTGCTGATATGTTCAAAGATAAGACCACTTGTCTAAAAATGGTTAAGGGTTCATATCGAAAGCTTAAGTCTTATTATTACTATAATAAAAATTATATTATAATTCGAGAAAAGATTGCTAAGTTTGAGGCTGATAGAGAAGCGTTTAATCATACTTTTGATAAATTATCGCTTTTGCTTATTGATCCTAATTGCGAAACTTCCACTATATATTTTCAAGATCTATTGAAGGATATGGATTTTTGTGTTCTGCCAAAAAAATTTGCAAGTAAGCCAGAAGAAGTTGATTGTGTCACATCTAATGCTATACCAAAAGATAAAAAGCTTAAAGATGTTAATTTTTTTACTGACTTCCCAATTGAAATATTTATACTAGATACGCTATGGACACTATTATTAGGTAAAATAACCTATGATAATAAATTGCTTTCTAAAAATGTTTACGGTAATACTTTGGCTACACATGTGCTATATAATAACAATAATGACGATATAGTTAATTCAATTAATTTTGAGTCATTACGTATGTTTAATATTTACTTCTATAAGTATTCTGATTGGCGTAATAATGCATTTTCTGCACTAGATATCAATTATTCGAAAGGAAGGAATTCAGTACTAGTATCTTTAGATATAAAAAGTTATTATTATAACGTAAAATTTAATTTTGATTTGCATGAGCTTTTAGGCGAACATTCTTTAATTCTATCAATGAATAAGTTGTCAGAATTGATGAAGGAGGTTTTTAAAAGATATTTTCAGATAATAAGGCCTTACCGGAAGGATTTCACAAATTTCCGGGAAACAGAATATCCTTTACCTATTGGATTATTTAGTTCAATGCTAATTGCTAACCTATATTTAACTAAGTTTGACTTAAAAGTCAAAATCTTACCTGCCTGTAATTATTATGGTCGATATGTTGATGACATGTTATTTTGCTTTTCTATAGAAGAAACAAGAAAAGTTAATTTAACAAATTTATTACAAAAAACTCTAGTAGATAGCAATGTTTTAGGGAAAATTGATTACCATTATGTTTTATCTGACTTTCCTAGCTTAAAAATTGAAAAAGAGAAAATCAAGGTGATTTATATAAACGCTTGCGAATCAAGAGCAATTATAGATATTTTTAATGAAAAGTTTCGTATTCTACCTAGCCAAATGAATATACTGCCTGATTATGATTTAAAACTTGAAGATTTTAATGAATCAGCTTATTCAATAGAAAACTTTGATGAGCAGTTTAAAATCAGAAACATTGGAAATATAAATATTGATGCGTTCAAAGTTTCAAGGTATTTTTCCACACTGGTTTTAAAACAATGCAATATAGAGGCTTTTAGTATGGAAAGTGAAAATGATATTTCTAAGCAGATGAGAAATATAGAAAAATTTTTCGTAGGCAGTCAAGGTTTAGAATACTATTCAAACTGGATGAATTATGCATATTTCCTAGTTTTAACACGAAAATATAATGTACTAAAAAAATTTTATACAAGGATGAAAGAAACCATAAAAGAGATAAAAGGAAACTCACTTAATCATGAAATATTTAACAAATACACATTATTATGTGAAAGGACACGTAAATCCCTTAACAGACATTTGCATATTTGTGTAGCTACTGCATTAGCTATTGATATTGTGACTATAAAAAAACCTTTTCTTAAATCTTTTAGCAACCTTGCAAACCTACTAATGGAGTCAAATATGTTTAATCATACTTTTGTATCACTGTATCACTACCTATTTCAAATTTTCTTGAATATGAAAGGAATATATCGTATAGTCGTATGGATGTAGAAAAGTACGGAAACATTCCAAATTATTTTAGCAAATCATTTAAAATAAAATGGACACCAAGGTTCATTCGATTAGAGGAATTGCTTATTGCTTTTTTTTTATATGGACACAATCATCAAAAAAAGGTGGATAAAGAATTGATTTCAATGGAAGAATTATTAAATGTATATTTTAGGATAAATCAAATCAAAAAACAAGATAAATTTAAAATTGATATAACTGTAGACAAGATTAACGATTATGCATTACAAACCATAAAGATCCCCGGTAATAAACTTAAGAAAAAAAATGTGGTCATAGCGGTGGGAAATATCAAAATGGAAAATGATGAATGTACTAACGTATTGACAAATAGGTGGGCTGGTTTATCGCGAAATAAAAAGCAGGCACTTCGTAATCTACTGGCTGAAACATACAATGATAGCAATAAAAAGGTGGATTTACTGGTATTTCCGGAACTATACTTGCCTATTTATTGGCTTAATGAAGTAGTTGATTTTTCAAAGAAATCACAGACTGCTATTGTTACAGGACTGCAATACATTCCCTATGCTAAAGACCAAGTTAAAAACTATATTGCAGCAATTTTACCATTCACTTTTGGGGGATTGCATTATAAAAATGCCTTTATATTTATAAGAGAAAAAAATGACTACTCACCGAAAGAAAAAATAAATTTGGCCAAGCATGGTAAATACTGTTTTGATAGACCAGTGCCAAATTATCAAATATATCTTTGGAAGGGACTGGATCTGGCAACTTTTGTTTGTTTCGAATTCACAGATATCTTTGCGCGAGCTTTGTTGAAAAGCAAATGTGATATAATTGCTGCTCCTGTATTTAATTCTGATACTACATATTTTTCGAATATCATTGACAGTGCTGTAAGAGATTTACATACTATAATAGTTCAAGCCAATAATTCGAAATACGGTGATTCGCGCATTACCGGACCCTATAACCGTGACAATAAGGATATTATTAAAATAAAGGGTTGTGAAAATGATCACATCCTTATTGGTGAAGTAGACTTAAGTGAAATATTAAAATTCCAAGCTGAGTATTATAGAAAACTAGGGAAGGATTTGAAGCAAATGGGAAAGAAAAAAGGTTTAGAAGAAACACGAAAAAGTGGGTCAGAACTCAAGAAACTATCAGCACGTTATGATAATTCAAGGGCAAGTATAAAACTAAAAAAACTTTTAGATAGTAAACTAATATTCTAAATTATTAGGCGTTTATCAGACATAAGCAAAATTGAATCCAATATCAATAAATTTGAAAATGGTTCGCTAATATAGTAAAAGGAATTGCAGACAAAAGGAAAGAAAATAGATGCAGATATGATTGGATTAAATTCTTGCCTGAGATCATTTCCCTTTTTTTGATGCCTAACGGATGATAATTTACTAGTCACCGCTTATAAAGGCGTAAGCATTTTATTGTATCGTTATATTATATTGGGGGGTTGCAATATGACAACAAGTGATTTTGATAAAATAGTAGAAGAAGAAAAAAAGTATTATAGCGACTTTTCAAATGCCATTTCATTTGATGAATTCGATAAAGCCATTGAAAAAAACAGCGACTTGTTGGATTTTCTTGGTGACAAAGCCAGTAATAGTCCGATAATAAGCATTGCAAATGGTAAAACCCATCGCTTATCGGCAGAGTTTTTGATTTCAGCAGAAAAAACATTACAAAGCATATCAGCTTGCTGCAGACTTGGTAGTTTTTCTGATGCAAATACACTTATAAGGAAATATAGAGATTGCCTATTTTTTTATCTTTATATAATTGAGGTTTTGAATAATATAGAAGGATTAACCGAGGCGGAGTATGATGAAGTAATAGATGGAGAAATGAATGAAGAAAAGTTTTTAGATATTATTAACATACTTTTTTATATTTATTCTTCGGGGATAAGAAAGGATGGAGAGAATAAAACTGTTGATGGTTGGTTTGATAATTCTGCTGAAGACGGTAGTCTATTTAAATTTTTAGATATTAAAAATTATTTATACTATTTAAAGAAAAATAGATTAGTTAAGGATTGTATAAAAAAACATAATTTAGAAGAGAAATGGGAGAAACTAAAAAGAAAACAGAATAATTATGTTCATAATAATAGCAGATGTTTTATAACTGATAACTTTATATCTTTTGATAGATATGAAAAAATTGTATCATTGTTAGAAAACGTGCATATTGATGTCACCTTTATAACCTCGTTATTTTTAACAATATTAATACTTATAAAACCAGAGTATATTTCTTCATATGATTACATTTGTTATATTGAGGAAGGAATGGAGCCGCCAGAGGATAGCCAGTATTGGGTAGCAGCCATCGTCCGAACATATATAGATGAATATCTACAGAACATTCATCAGGGTTTAAAAGAATATCTAAAAGTAAACAATCCATATAATATGGCAATAGTATGAGAAACGTTTTTCATTAGCTACTTTGAAGAATATGAACAATTTTATAGAAAGTGGTCTGATGAGCATAAAGAGGATTTTTCCATTAAAATTCCGGATAAATATGCATTTTTTAGATTGTGCATAATTAAGGAGAACGGAAAGATAAAATAACGGAATATAATGATATTCTATTTGAATTAGGGTATTCAAATAACAAGACAGAAGGTTTTTTAAAATTTATCCTTTGAAGCATCGGATTTTTACCCCTAAGCTATAAAGTATCTTTTATGCTGTCTCTAATGGGAATAATTAAAGATTAATCTGATATAATTTCTTCTTGCAAAAAGATAAATGAGATGAAAGCCATAGAAAAATATATCAAATAACATGGGGTTGCCCCTGCTAATCAAATTATAGTAGATGGCATTAATCCCCTTGATAAAATTTCAACAGTAGCAATTTTAAAATAAAGGATTTTATCGTGAAACTTATATAGGGACTATGAAAACATTGATTTTCTATATTTTATTTTTATTTCATATCATAATTCAATCTGTTATAATTTACTATGATGTTGAAGAATGGAAGCAAGAAGAGGTGTAAAGTGAAAACAATATGGATATTAAATCATTATGCAAAACTGGGATCAGGCAGACATTATAAATTCGCTGAAAATCTGATAAAGCGTGGTTATGGTGTAAGAATATTTGCTGCAAGTACGATACATAATGGTGGTAAAAATAGAATTAATGACTTAACCAAATATATAGAGGACGTGAAGAATGGTGTACCTTGCGTATATTTTAAAGCAAGAAATTATGTAGGAAATGGGAAGCAAAGAGTATTAAACATGATAGACTATGCAATTGGTCTATTATCAGTGTCAAAAAAGTTTGATAAAGAAAAGCCGGATATAATAATTGCTTCCTCAGTACACCCCCTTACCTGGTTTGCGGGGTATAGGCTTGCAAAAAGATATAATGCAAAGCTTATTGCAGAAACAAGAGATTTATGGCCCGAAACATTAATTGTTATGGAACGGATAAAAAGAAATAGTATTCCTGCTAAAATACTATATGCTATTGAAAAGTATATATACAAAAAGGCGGATAGACTTATTTTTACATTTGAAGGGGGAAAGGATTATGTCGAAAGTATTGGTCTTGATGCTTCAAAAGTAAGATATATTAATAATGGTATAGATATAGGGGAATTTAACGATAATAAAGAAAAACATATATATAATGATATAGATCTTGATAGTAAAGATATCTTTAAAATACTATATACAGGAGCTATGGGACAGGCTAATGCACTAACTTATTTAGTACAAGCAGCTAAAATACTCAAAAGAAAAAATATAAATGATATAAAGTTTATTCTCTTTGGAGATGGATATCAAAAAGCAGAATTAGAAGAGTATGTAAAGAATAATAGTTTAAATAATGTGGTATTTAAGGGAAGAGTTGATAAAAAGTATATACCAAATATCCTAAGCAAGTCAAATCTTAATATTATTACAGGGCAATATATATATTTGTATAAATATGGTCTTAGTCCTAATAAAATGTTCGACTATTTTGCATCAGGAAAGCCTACATTATCAAATGTTGAATGTGGATATGATATGCTTAAACAATACGATTGTGGAATAACTGTAAAAGGAGATTCACCGGAAGCTATTGTAGAAGGTATTCTAAAGTTTTACAATATGCCCAAAGACAAGTATAACAAATATTGTGAAAACGCGCTAATGGCTGCAAAAGACTTTGACTTTAAAATATTAACAGATAAATTAGAAAAAGTAATTTTAGAATTAGTCTAATAAAAGGAGGGTTCTAATGCAAATCCCGTTAATTAACCTAAAAATGCAGTATGAGACGATTAAAGAAGATGTAGAGCAGAAGATATTAGATGTATTATCAGTTGGTCAATATATAATGGGTCCCAACGTAAAAGAGTTTGAAAAAGAATTTAGTGAATATCTGGGAGTAAAACATTCTATTTCCGTGGGTAACGGTACTGATGCCCTTATATTAGCTTTAAAAGCCATTGGTATTGGCAAAGGTGATGAAGTAATTACTACTACGTATACTTTTTTTGCGACAGCCGAAAGTATATCATTTGTGGGGGCTACTCCTGTTTTTGTAGATGTAAGATTAGATACATTTAATATAGATCCTTCAAAAATAGAGGGAAAAATAACAAATAAAACAAAAGCCATTATGCCGGTACATATATTCGGTCAACCTTGCAAAATGGATGAAATAAATAAAATAGCAAAAAAGCATAATCTATATGTCATAGAAGATGCAGCTCAAGCCATCGGTTCCGAATACAAAGGACAAAAGATAGGCACCTTATCCGATATAGCTACTTTCTCCTTCTTCCCTACAAAGAACCTTGGATGTGCAGGAGACGGTGGAATGATAGTAACCAATAATGATGACTTATCCACTATATGCAAAGCCCTAAGGACTCACGGAAGCGGAGAAAACGGACAAAAGGCATTTAATATATTAAATAATGTGAAAGAAAGCATTGAAAAAGAAGATAGTGCTGACAATACAATATATAATCCGCTTAAATACTATAACTACCTTATAGGACATAACTCAAGATTAGATGAAATACAAGCAGCAATCCTTAGAATAAAGCTAAAGGAAATAGATAAATGGAATAATAAAAGAAAAGAAAATGCAGAGTTTTACAATGATAAACTAAAAGATACAGAATTAGTCACCCCTTATGAATCTGCAGATGTAAAACATGTATACCATCTATATATACTTCAATCAGAAAAAAGAGAAGAAATAGTATCACACCTTGCAAACAAGGGAATAGCGACAGGTACATACTATCCGATACCTTTACACCTGCAAAAAGCATATAAAGACCTATGTTATAAAGAAGGGGATATGCCAAATGCAGAATATTTATCTAAAAGAACTTTTGCTATACCAATTTTTCCGGAGTTAAGCGAGGAAGAAGAAATATATATAGTGAACATGATAAGGGAAATTGGTGAGTAAAATGAGATTAAGTGATATATTAAAAAGAATGGATTCGAATATTTCATATAAAATAGAAAGAGAAGAAGGTTTTGACACCATGGGACTTGTAGCATCAAATAGTGACTTATCAATGTGTACATTTATAGATGATGAAAAATATTTAAATACAATACCTAAAAATGTAACTATGTTAATAATTGCAAAGGAATTGTCAAATAATCTTGATTCCTATGGATTATGTATTACAAGTAAACCCCGAGAATTATTTTTTAACATTCATAATTACTTACAAAACGATGAAAAGTATTGCAGGAGAAAATTCACAACCATTGTAGGTAAAAATTGTAGGATAAATGAATATGCTAATATAGCGAAATATAATGTAAAAATAGGTGATAATGTTATTATAGAAGAATTCGCATCAATAAAGGAAAATACTGAAATAGAGGACAATACAATAATTAGAGCAGGATCAATAATTGGTGGAGAAGGATTTGAATTTAAAAGGTCAGATAATTCAATATGGGGTGTAAAGCATTTGGGCGGTGTAAAGATTAGTAAGAATGTTGAAATACAATATAATGTATGTATAGATAAAGCTATATACCCATGGGATGATACTGTTGTTGGAGAAAGAGGAAGTTTATTATCAACAGGTCAAAGACAAA
>CAZMPR010000001.1:19337-63698 GCA_964568265.1 uncultured Clostridiaceae bacterium
AAAAATTGATAACCTATGTCATATCTCACATGCAGTAAAAATAAAGAGTAATGTTCTAATAGCAGCAAATGCAAATATAGCTGGAAGGACACAAGTTGGCAGCAATACATGGGTAGGACCTAATGTAATGATTTCTAATGGACTAATAATAAATGAGGATTGCCATATAGGGTTAGGTTCAGTAGTTGTTGCGAACCTGTCTAAAGGAATGAAAGTATTTGGCAATCCAGCAAGAATATATGATAAAAAGAAATAAAGAAGCAGGAGGTATAAAAATGAATGAAATAGAATTTCTTTCAAACATTGCAGAAATATTAGAAGTTGATGTTGAAGAAATAAATATGGAAACTGATTTTAGAAAAGATATTTCGTATTGGGATTCCTTAAAAGGATATTCGCTTATTGTTATGTTAGATGACGAATATGAGACAAGCATGGAAGTGGAAGAATTCTTAAAAGCACAAACAGTAAAAGATTTATACCAATATGTAATAAAAGACAAATAGGAGTATAAAATGAATATATCAAATATATCAGGAATAAAAATTGATGGCATCTATGCATGTATACCTAATGCAGAAATAGATAATAGAAATGCAGGAAAAGAACTGTTCGGTAAAAGTATTGAAGATTTAATAAAATCAACAGGAATAGAAAAAAGGAGAATCTGTTCAAAAGATACCACCGGATTAGATTTATCTATAAAAGCAGCAAAAAGTTTGTTTATGGCTGATGATATAAATCCTATGGAAATCGGTGGGGTTGTATATGTTACTTTTACACCGGATAATTTAATGCCTAACAACTCTACCTATGCACAAAGCGAACTAAAGCTACCGAATAATATACCGGCTTTCGATATCAACCTTGCTTGCTCGGGATATCCATATGGACTATGGATATCAGCAATGATGGCAAAAAACTTAAATAAAAAGATTTTACTATTAGATGGAGACAAGCAAAGTCATATAACATCACCCTATGACAAAGGGACAGCACTTCTCTTTTCGGATGCAGGAAGTGCTACTATACTTTCGCCTGATAATACCGAAAGCCAATGGCAGTTTGTATTCGAAACTATAGGATCAAAAAGAGAAGTTTTATACATAGAAGATGGGGGAGCTAAAAAACCTATAACAAATGATAGTTATTTATATAAAACCTATAACGATGGAAATAAAAGAAGAAATATTGATATAAAAATGGATGGGCTTGAAGTATTTAAATTTGTTGCTCAAGGAGTAAAAAAGAATCTGACAGAACTATTAAATAATGCGGATAGGAAACCTGAAGATTTTGATTTTTTGATACTACATCAAGCCAATCTATATATGATGAAACAACTATGCAAAAAACTATGCTTTCCATTGGAAAAGATGCCAATAACAGCAGATAAATATGGCAACTCCAGCTCATCCACCATACCAGTAGTTATGGCATCAGAACTGCAAAAGCCTGTACAGGAAAAGGAACTTAATCTTCTGATGTCTGGATTTGGTGCAGGTTTATCTATAGGCTCAGCAATAATAGAATTGAAAAAAGGCACAACATTAGGGGTAGTTGAATATGAATAAAAAGATAATAGTTACGGGTGCATCAAGTGGTATAGGAAAAAGAACTGCACAAATGCTTATGGACGAAGGATACAAAGTAATACTCACGGCAAGAAATAAAGAAAACCTGATGGAAACAATAAAAGACTACCCCATCGAATTGTATGAAATAATACCATGGGACTTATCGGACATTGATTCTTTGCCGCAATACGCAAAAGAAGTAAATGAAAAAGCAGGCCCCATATCGGGCTTAGTTCACTGTGCAGGTATACAAATTACCGTGCCTTTGCACTTGATAAACAAGAAAAGACTCATAGACATATTCAATATAAATACCTTTGCCGCAATAAACTTAGTAGGACTGTTTTCTAAAAGGAAATATTATGTAGAAAACAAGGCTTCCTTTATATTGATATCATCAATAGCAGCTCACGAAGGCGCTAATGGTAAATCAATATATGCAGCATCAAAAGGTGCTTTGGAAGGATTTTTATACTCTGCTGCCGCAGAATTAATGGACAAAGGTATAAGGATGAATATTATCGTCCCCGGCATGATAAAAACAAATATGAATGAAGAATTCTTTAAAAACCTAAACAAAGAGCAAAAGGAAAATATAAAAAATAATTATCCGCTAGGATTTGGTGAAAGTGAAGATATAGCAAATATGATAATGTATCTCTTAAGTAAAAAATCAAAATGGATAACGGGGCAAAAATTTATTATAGATGGAGGACATTTATCAAGAAAAATATAGGAGGTACCACATGGAAAATAAAAAAGATAAAATATACGAAATAATAATAGAAATACTAAAAGAATTTGCTGAAGAAAAAGAATTGGAAGTATTGGAAAAACCGGATAAGTCCACTAATCTATATGGTTCTGACGGTACTTTAGATTCTCTTTCTTTAGTTAGATTGGCAGTAGAACTGGAAGAAGCCATAAGCGATGAATTTGGTAAAGACGTATCCATAGTAGACGACAGAGCTATGAGCCAAAAAAGGTCCCCTTTTAAAACTGTTGGAAGCCTAATAGATTACCTTATGCTTCTTTTAGAGGAGGAAGAATAATTGGTTACAATAATCACAGGCACAAGAAAAGGAATTGGAAGGTTTTTGGCTGAATACTATCTTGAAAAAGGTCATGTAGTAGTAGGATGTAGTAGAACAGAATCGGATTTGGAGCACGATAATTATAATCACTTTATTATGGATGTATCCGATGAAAAGCAAGTAAAAAACTTAGTAAAAACAGTATACAAAAAATACGGAAAGATAGATAATTTAATTAACAATGCAGGCATAGCAATGATGAATCATATTATTTTAACATCTGCATCTGCAGTACAAAGAGTTTTCGATACTAATTACCTTGGAACTTTTATCTTTACAAGGGAAGTTTCGAAGATTATGATGAAAAAAAGTTATGGAAGGATAGTAAACTTTTCTACTGTTGCTGTACCTATACACCTTGACGGAGAAGCTGTATATGCATCCTCAAAAGCAGCTATAGTAGAATTAACAAAAATAGCAGCAAAGGAATTAGGTAGCTATGGTATAACAGTAAATGCTTTAGGACCTACTCCCATCAAAACAGATCTTATAAAAAATGTACCTGAAGATAAAATAGAAAGACTATTAAACTATCAAGCCATAAAAAGGTTTGGCGAATTTGGAGACATTGCAAATATCATAGATTTTTATATAAATGAGAAAAGTAATTTTATTACAGGACAAACAATATATCTTGGAGGACTTTAAATGCATTGGTTTATAGAGAATTTTAAAAAATATGAAGACAGAGAAGCAATTGTATATAATGAAAATATCTTTACCTATGGAATGCTAATGGAGGAAATAGGAAAAGCAAAAGAGTATATTAAGCAAGAAAAAGTAAGGGAATATGAAGCTGTAGCTATTATCGGAGATTATTCTTTTCAGGCTATAGCTATGTTCTATGCCCTCGTAGAGAACAAAAATACTATAGTACCAATTACTACGAAGATAGAAAAAGAAATAGAGTCGAGAATATATGAAGGCTATGTAGATAAAATAATAAGAATTATAGACAGCAAATATATGATAGAAGAAGCTAAGAATAAAAGGTTGGAGAAACATGATCTTTTTAACATACTAAAAGAAAGAAAAAGCAGCGGTTTAATCCTTTTTTCTTCAGGCTCAACAGGAAAACCCAAAGCTATGTTAGAAGACTTAGACTTAATACTGTCTAATTATAAAGAAGGAAAAACCTCCGTTAGAACTTTAGTCTTTTTAATGTTCGATCATATAGGCGGGGTCAATACTATGTTTCATATACTATCTTCTGGTGGATGTATGATAATACCACCATCAAGAAACGCAGAAGATGTAATGAAAATTATTGAAAAATTTAAGGTAGAAATACTACCGACATCTCCAACATTTTTAAACCTTTTGCTTATATCAGAAGCATACAAAAATAAAGATCTAAGCTCATTAAAAATTATATCCTATGGTACAGAACCAATGCCTCCTATCGTACTAAAGAGAATACATGAAATATTTCCAAATGTTAAACTTAAACAAACATATGGTCTTAGCGAAGTAGGGATATTAAGCACAAAATCAAAATCCCCTGATTCTTTATATATGAAAATAGGCGGAGAAAACTTTGACTATAAAATAATAGACAATGAACTATATATAAAATCGGAAATAGCTATGTTAGGCTATCTAAACGCACCTAATCCTTTTACAGATGATGGATGGTTTCCTACCGGTGACACAGTAGATGTTGATAATGAAGGATATATAAGGATATTTGGCAGGCTAAAAGAATTTATAAATGTGGGAGGACAAAAGGTACTGCCCATGGAAGTTGAAGGAGTAATATTAGAAATTGAAGAAGTAAAGGATGCAATGGTAAAACCGGAGAAGAATCCAATAATGGGAGAAATGGTTATTGCGGACATATCTTTAAAAGGAATATATGATAAAAAAGAAATAAAAAGAAAGATACTGAACCATTGCAAAGATAGATTGGAAGATTATAAAGTACCTATGAAGGTTAAATTTGTTGAAGAAGTTGAATTTGGTGAAAGATTTAAAAAAATAAGAAGCAAAGCATAAAAAACAGGTTGGTGAATATATGGACAAAGTAGGACTCCTATTCCCCGGTCAAGGCTCTCAATATATTGGTATGGGAATAGACTTATATAAAGAAATACCAAAAGCAAAAAAGCTTATGGATAATGCTAATGAAATACTTGGATTTGATATAAAATCTATAATATTTCATGGCCAGGAAGAAGAAATAAAAGATACAAAAATAGCTCAGCCTGCAATATTTATAGTATCTGCAATGTATTTTGAAAAGTTTAAACAAATGGATAAGAACTATGAAATAGTTGCAGGTCATAGTCTTGGAGAGTACACTGCCCTATACGCTGCAGGTGTTATAACTTTTGAAGACGGGCTAAACCTAGTCCGAAAGAGGGGCTTGGCAATGAGTGAGATGGACTCATTAGGCACTATGTATGCAATAATGGGAATTGGTATAAAAGAGATAGAAAATCAATTAATAGGCTTGGGGGATAAAGTAGTAATAGCAAATATTAATTCAAAAAGTCAGATAGTAATATCGGGCTATAGTGACGAAATATTAGAAGTAGCTGATGCCTTATCCAAAATAGAAGGCTCAACGATAAAACAGCTAAATGTAAGTGGTGCTTTTCATAGCCCTTTAATGGGACAAGTGGAAAGTATTATGGGCAAGGAAATAGACCAAGTAAATATGGCGACACCAAGAGTCGAAGTAATACCGAATGTTTTAGGTTATGGCACTAAGGATATAGATGCCATTAAAGAATCTTTAAAAAGACAAGTTGTAGGTAAGGTTAATTGGCTTGATACAATTTTATATATGAAGAACAAGGGTATAGAAAAACTATATGAAGTGGGACCGGGCGATGTGCTTACAAAGCTGAATAAAACAATTACATTTAGACCTAAGTGTATGGGGTTTTGATAGGGGGAAATATATTGGAAAATCATAAATACACGAAAGAAAACCTTCTAAGAAAAATCAAAGAAAAATCAGCCATAGTAGCAGTAATCGGACTTGGCTATGTAGGTTTGCCTCTTGCAGTGGAAAAAGCAAAGGCTGGCTATAAGACCATCGGCTTTGATATCCAAGAATCAAAAGTAAAAGCAATAAACGAAGGACATAACTATATAGGTGATGTGGTAGATACAGAACTTGAAGACTTAGTAAAAAGAGGTTTGCTATCCGCAACAAATGATTTTTCCATAGTAAAAGATGCAGATTTTATAGCAATCTGTGTACCTACACCTTTAGACGAATACCAACAGCCGGATATCAGCTATGTAAAAAATTCGGCTATAGAAATAGCTAAGTATTTAAAAGAAGGGGCTATAGTAGTGTTGGAAAGCACTACCTATCCCGGCACCACGGAGGAGCTGCTATTGCCTATATTGGAAGAAGGTTCGAGCTTAAAATGCGGACAAGACTTCTACTTAGCTTTTTCACCGGAGAGGGTAGACCCGGGCAACCTTATATATAAGACTAAGAACACTCCAAAAGTAGTAGGAGGCGTAGATAAAGACTCAACAGAGATTGCCGCGGCTATGTATAGAAATGTTTTGAATTCAGATATATTTGAAGCCTCATCTCCAAAAGTAGCAGAAATGGAAAAAATCTTGGAAAACACCTATAGAAATATAAATATTGGCTTGGCAAATGAAATGGCTATAATATGCCACAAGATGGGCATAAATGTATGGGAAGTAATAGATGCTGCAAAGACGAAACCATACGGCTTTCAAGCCTTTTATCCCGGCCCCGGATTGGGAGGGCACTGTATACCCTTAGATCCTTACTATTTATCCTGGAAAGCAAGGGAATACAGCTATCATACGCAACTGATAGAAACCTCCGGGATAATAAATGATAGTATGCCGGCTTATGTAATAGAAAGAGCAAGTAATATTTTAAATAGATTTAAAAAGCCGCTGAACGGTTCCAAGATACTTATCTTAGGAGTAGCCTATAAACAAGATATAGATGACTATAGAGAAAGTCCGGCACTTAAAGTAATAGAATTATTTGAAAAAGAAGGAGCCATAGTTGATTACTACGACCCACAAATAAAAGAATATACATATAAGGGCAAAGCTAAAGAAGGAAAGGAAAAATTGACAAAAGAATTGCTGAAGGAAGCAGATTTAGTGGTAATAACAACAAACCACAGCACCGTTGATTATAGCTTTGTCCAAAAGCATTCTCAATATATATTCGACACTAAAAATGCCATGAAAGCTATCGAATATAGAGAGAATATAGAATTGCTGTAGGAGTAAGAAATATGGATTTTACTTATGATGCATATATAGAATTAATAAAGATTTTGAAATCGAACAGCTATAAATTTGCAAATTATAAGAATTATAAAGAAATATCAAGGCTGGTAATATTTAGACATGATATCGATAATTCCATAGAAAAAGCATTAAAGATAGCAAGGATAGAAAATGAAAACAATGTGAAATCAACGTACTTTGTCCTATTATCAACTAACTTTTATAATATTTTCTCTAAAGAATCAAATGAAATGCTAACTGAAATAATGGAATTAGGTCATGAAATTGGCTTGCATTTTGATGAAAAACGATATGAAATAAAAGATGAAGTAGATTTAGAAAAATATATAGAATATGAAAAATCTATATTGGGAAAAGCAGTAGGCACAAAAGTATGCACCGTCTCAATGCATAGACCATCAAAATGGATTTTGGAAAATGATATACAGTTTAAAAATGTCATAAATACATATTCAAAAACATTTTTCAATGAATTCAAATATCTATCCGACTCAAGGATGCATTGGAGAGAAGATGTATTAGGGATAATAAATAGCCGTAAATATGATAAATTGCATATCTTAACTCATCCTTTTTGGTATGATGAAGGCGAAGGAGACATAAAAGAAAGAGTAAGCAAATATATAAATAATGCTAATAAAGAAAGATATAATTATATGAAAGACAATATAAGAGATATTGAGGAAATTATGAAGACGGAGACGGAGGTGGGTATTGAATGAAACTTCCCATAAGTGATATACTGAACTTCCTTGATAAAGCAAATATTGGGTATGACTTTGCCGGAAGAAAAGATATAATAATATCAAAATATACTTCAATAAAAAATGTAGAAAGAAACACAATAACTTGGATAAAAAACAAAAAATTTTACGATGAAAGTTCTATAAAAAAACAAAGCGAAATTCTATTAGTTGTTAAAGACGATATAGAAATTGATGCAAATGTATTAGGAAATATAGGGATTATAAAAAGCGACAATCCAAAAGAAACATTTTTTTCAATATTGAACAATTTCTTTTCAAAAGATAAAGCCAAATCCTTTGTATCAAACACTGCCGTAGTTAATACTAAAAATATCGGAGAAAATGTTTATATAGGACACCACACTTTTATAGATGATGAAGTTGAAATAGGAAATAATGTGATAATTAAAAATAATGTATCAATAGAAGGCAAAGTGAGAATAGGAGACAACACAATAATTCATTCAGGAGTGGTTATTGGTACAGATGGATTTGGATATTATAAAAATGAAGATGGATTAAACTTGAAGGTTCCTCATTACGGGGGGGTTGTGATAGGCTCTGATGTAGAAATAGGAGCAAACACTTGTATAGACAGGGGGACGTTGGATGATACGATAATAGGGGATAATGTGAAGATAGATAATTTGTGTCAGATAGCTCATAATGTTATGATAAAAAGAAATACTTTAATAGCTGGGAACACGAGTGTAGCAGGGAGTACAATTATAGGGGCAAACACTTGGATAGGCTCATCATCAATATCTAATGGATTAGTTATTGGAGAGAATTGTTATATAGTAATGGGATCTGTGGTGATTTCTAATGTGCGCGATAATAAGAAAGTGTTTGGAAATCCTGCAAGAGTGTATGATGGAAATGAATAAATTAGCTAATAGAATAAAAGCAGGTGTATAATGTAGAATATAAATACAGACGAGTATTACAAAAGGTGGTGTAGTTCGTGATTAACCCAATGGATTTAACCAGCAAACATATATTGATAACCGGAGCATCATCCGGAATAGGCAAGGCAACCGCTATTCACCTAAGCAAATTAGGAGCTAAATTATCCCTAATCGCAAGGAATGAGGTAAGGCTTAAAGATACTCTAAATCAATTGGGCGGAGAAGGACATTTTATTTATCTTGCTGATTTAAAAGAAATACAAAAAATTGAAAGTTTAGTAGGCGAAATAGTGAATGGCAGTGGTCCACTTGATGGATTAGCACATTGTGCAGGTATAGCTACTATGAGGCCGTTAAGTATGACAAATTCTGAATTTTTGCATGATATGATGCTGATAAACTTTTATTCATTTGTTGAATTAATAAGATGTGCATCTAAGAAAAATAGGTTTAATAAAGGTGCAAGCTTTATTGGAATGTCGTCTATAGGCAGTAAATATGGAGATAAATCAAAAACAGGCTATTGTGCATCAAAAGCCGCTATAGATTCAGCCGTTAGATGTATGGCAAAAGAATTGGCATATAAAGAGATACGAGTAAATACAGTAGTTGCAGGGCTAATAAAAACGGATATGTACGATAGCTTTATTGAGACAGCAGGAGAAGAATCTTTAGCATTGAATGTATCGACCAATCAGTATTTTGGGATAGGAAAACCGATTGATGTTGCTAATGCTATAGCCTATTTACTAAGTGATGCTTCAAAATTTATAACAGGGACAGGCTTCGTAGTAGATGGTGGCTTTTTATCATAAAAAATATAATACTTGGAGGTAATAATAATGACAAATAAAGAAAAGATCGAAATGTTGGAAGAAATCATGGAATTAGATGAAGGAAGTCTAAAAGAAGATACTGTTCTAGATGATTTAGCGGAGTGGAACTCAATGACTTCTCTTTCTTTGATAGTATTAGCGGACGAGGAATTTGATAAAAAGCTGACCGGTAAACAGATTAAAGAATTCAAAACGACAAAAGATATTATTGATTATTTGAGTTAGGAATTGCATAAAGATACTATTTTAAAAAATAATAGAATCTTATTAAAACGACTATTACATCTTATCTATGGAGAATATATGTTACTTTAACAGGTGTGTAAAAAGATGATAAAACTATTTTTTTCTGGCTTTGCCAACCCCAAACAATATTCAAAAGAGTTCGTAACTAATATACTTGCAAGGGAGCTATGCTTAGATAAAAGAAAAATTATTATAGATACTACTCAATATGGAAAACCATATATAAAGAATCCTAAAGGTTTCTACTTTAACATATCACACACAAAAGATATTATAGTATGCGGATTATCAAATAGTCCTATAGGAGTAGATATCGAAAAGATCAAGCCTATAAAGAAAAAGATAGTAGAAAATTTTTTCAACCTGCATGAAAAAGTGTATGTTTACTCTGATTTAGAAAAAGAAAATGAGAGATTCACTGAAATCTGGACAAGGAAAGAAGCATATGTTAAATGGATTGGAAAAGGTATGGAAGTAGGATTTGATACATTTGATGTAATAAATGATATAAGAATAAAAACAATGCATATAGATAACTATATTTTAAGTGTTTGCACTGATAAAATTAGTGATAAAAGTATTGTAGCATATATCATTGCATAACTTTTAAGAAAGATTATTTAAGCGAATAATAAATGAAAGAATCATAAAATGTGGGAGGCTTTATGGCTATATCAAAATTTAACAATGTAAAAATCAAAGGGATATGTTGCGGTGTTCCAAATAACCCTATTAAGGTAACAGATTTAGGCAAGGATAATTTTAATGAAAATGATATAAAGAAGGTCTGCGATCTTATTGGAGTAGAAACATTATACTATGCCAAAACTGGACAAACAGCCTCAGACATAGGCTATATGGCAGCAGAAAAACTGCTTAGTGACTTAAATTGGGATAGGGAAAGTATTGATGGCTTAATATTTGTTTCGCAGACACCGGACTACATATTGCCTGCTACATCTTGTATATTACAGGACAGATTAAAATTGTCCAAAGATTGTGTAGCACTTGATATTAATCTTGGATGTTCAGCTTATATTTACGGATTATGGTTGGCTAATCAGTTTATTTCAACCAAATCGTGTAAAAGAGTATTATTAATTGTAGGAGACATTATTTCGGGGTATATATCACCTAAAGATAAGTCTACTGCTTTAATTTTTGGGGATGGTGTATCTGCTACCTGTTTAGAATACTGCGAAGATGCAAGACCGACTACTTTTGTTTTGAAAACAGACGGTTCGGGAGCCAATAGTCTAATAATACCGGCAGGGTCAAACAGAAAGCCTATTAGCGATAATACAAAGATTTTATATAAAGATGAAGATGGGAATGTAAGGAATGAAGAAAATCTATATATGAATGGTATGGATATCTTTGGGTTTGCTATACGAGAGGTACCAAAGATAATAAATGAGGTAATAGCTGAACATGGATGGACGCGAGAAACCGTTGATAAATTGTTATTACATCAAGCCAATAACTATATGCTAAAATTTATAGCCCAGAAATCTAAAATTTCTATTGATAAAGTGCCTTTAAATATTGATGTATTTGGAAATACGGGAGGTGCTTCGATTCCATTTTTAATATGCGATAAAATTGCTGATGAAGCAAAAGGTAATGTCCTAAATGTAGTTATATCGGGCTTTGGTGTGGGGCTTTCATGGGGTGCTGTAGCTATGACTTTATCTGATTTATATTGTTCAAATATTATATATATATAAGTGCAGAAACAAATAATCAATCTTATTTGGAGGTTAAAATGATAAATAAATTGCTGGAAATAATAAATGGTATCTTAGAAAACACAAATAGGGAGACTATACAAGAATTAAGTGAGGAAATGTCATTAAGAAAAGACTTAGATTTCGATTCTTTAGACTTGGCGGTATTGACTGTAAATATCGAAAGCGAGTTTGATATCGATATTTTTGAAGAAGGTAATATAGATACTATAGATGAGATTATTAAGAGGCTGCAAAAATGAAAACTTTTTTAGTAGACACTTTTAGAAATGAATATTTGTCTTATGAAGATTTAGTGCCTGAATTAAATGATTTTGAGCTTAGGAAATTTATTTATTATGAAAACCCAAAAGATGTTTTCTTAGCTTTGATTAAGTCTTTAGCAATTGGTGAAGAGGTTGTTTTGCTTGATGGTGATTTAAGTGATGAAGAAATAGAAACCCAAGGACTAACAATTAAACAAGTAATGAGCGGAGAAATCAATAAGGAAATCGAATTCAAAGATATAAGTGACATATTTGAGAAAATCGAAAAAAATAAAATGAAGTGGAGTGTAACTATATTTACTTCCGGGACTACAGGTAAACCAAAGAAAGTAAAGCATAGTTTTAACAGTGCTTCAAGAGCGGTGAGAATGGGAGAAAAGTTTCAAAATGATAATTGGCTTTTTACCTATAACCCGACTCACTTTGCAGGTCTACAGGTTTTTTTGCAAGCTTTTTTAAATAGAAATACCATAATATTAGCCAATGAACCAAGTAAATATGATATAGGCTATTTATTGGAAGCTTATAGAGTTACTCATATTTCGGCAACACCGACATTTTACAGATTTGTTTTGCCTACTTTAAAATCAGAATACAAAAAGGTTGACAGAATTACCTTGGGTGGAGAAAAGGCTGATGAAAGCATTATAGCTCTTTTGAAACAGAAATTCCCGAAAGCAAAAACTACCAATGTATATGCTTCCACTGAAGCCGGCAATTTATTTGCTTCTGAAGGTGAGTATTTTAAAGTGGATCAAAGTATTTCTGATATGATTAGAGTGGAAGACGGAGAATTATTGATTAATAAAAAACTATTAGGAGATTTCAATTTAGAAGATAATGATGAATGGTATAAAACCGGTGATTTAGTTGAGCTTTCAGAAGGAAAGATAAGATTTATACAAAGAAAAAGTGACTTTATCAATATAGGAGGCTACAAAGTAAACCCGGCGGAAGTAGAAGAAGAAATTATGCAAATGGACAATATTATTGATGTACATGTTTATGGAGAAGACAATAAAATGTTGGGAAAGATACTTATGGCAGATGTTGTTTTAGAAAAAGCCGAAGAAAATATAAACAAGAGAATATTTAATCATTTAAACAATAGGATGCAAAAATGGAAGATACCAAGGATTATTAATATTAAAAATGAAATAGACAAAACAAGAACAGGGAAAAAGGTGAGGAATAAATGAAAACAGTTTTAGTTACCGGCACTTCGGGTGAGTTAGGCTGTACAATATCTAATGTACTATTAAATGAAAATTATAAAGTTATAGGCATTAGCAGGAGCAATAATAAAAATATAGAAAATTTAGAATCAAACAAAAACTATGTTCATATAAATTTTGATTTAAGTGAACCTGATAATATAAAGGATTTAATTATCGGTCTTCAAAAGTCAGGGGAAAAGTTTTATGGCTTAGTAAATAATGCAGCATATGCTTACGATGATATAATAACAAATGCGAATACTGAAAGGTTAAGAAAGTCTTATAATGTAAATGTTATATCTCCTATTATTTTAACTAAATATATAATAAGAAATATGTTGTTAAGTAAAGAGTATGGCAGCATAGTCCATATTTCTTCGGTATCGGCACATACAGGGTACAAAGGTCTCAGTATGTATGCATCAACCAAGGGGGCTATGGAGGCATTCTCAAAAAACCTTGCAAGAGAATGGGGAGAATTAGGTATTCGTTCAAACTGTGTCGTGCCCGGATTTATGGAAACCAATATGAGTAAGTCATTGTCAAAAGAACAAAAAGACAGAATATATAAAAGAACTTCAATGAAAAAAGAAACAAATATTATATCGGTCGCAGAGACAGTAGCTTTCTTGTTATCTGAAAAATCAAATTCAATAACAGGGCAGAATTTACATGTGGATAATGGAACTATTTAGATTAGATAACTTAAATATTAGTAATTGAAAATTGTGTTTTTTCTGTTTTTCTAATAATCGGATATATTCTGTTACATGTTTAAATCTCAAAGTGGAGGTAGTTGATTTGGAGAATATAGGACTGCTTTTTCCTGGACAAGGTTCTCAATATGTCGGCATGGGAAAAGAATTATACAATGAAATACCCGAAGCAAAAAAGTTGATAGACAAAGCTAATGATATATTGGGCTTTGATATAAGGAAAATCATATTTGAAGGCTCTGATGAAGACATACTGCCTACACAAATAGCCCAACCGTCAATATATATTGTATCTGCCATGTATTATGAAAAATTTAAACAAATTGATAAACCATTTGAAATAGTTGCTGGCCATAGTCTTGGCGAATATACTGCTTTATACGCAGCAGGAGTATTTACCTTTGAAGACGGGCTAAACTTAGTTCGTAAAAGAGGCTTGGCAATGGGTGAGATGAACTCATTAGGTTCTATGTATGCAATAATGGGAATTGATATAGAAGAGATAGAAAAAGAACTAATAGGCTTGGAAAATAAAGTAGTAATAGCAAATATTAATTCAAAAAGTCAAATAGTTATATCAGGGTATAACGATGAAATATCAAAAGTAGCTGATGCCTTATCCAAAATAGAAGGCTCAACGATAAAACAGCTAAATGTAAGTGGTGCTTTTCATAGCCCTTTAATGGGACAAGTTAAGGAGATAATGAAAGAAGAAATAGATAAAATACAAATGAAAGAACCTATTGTAGAAATAATACCGAATGTTTTAAGTTATGCCACTAAGGATATAAGTATTATTAAAGAATCACTAAAAAGACAAGTTGTAGGTAAGGTCAATTGGCTTAATACAATTTTATATATGAAGAACATGGGTATAGAAAGACTATATGAAGTTGGGCCGGGTGATGTGCTTGCAAAGCTGAATAAAACGATTACATTTAGACCTAAATGTATGGGGTTTTGATAGGGGGAAATATATTGGAAAATCATAAATACACGAAAGAAAACCTTCTAAGAAAAATCAAAGAAAAATCAGCCATAGTAGCAGTAATCGGACTTGGCTATGTAGGTTTGCCTCTTGCAGTGGAAAAAGCAAAGGCCGGCTATAAAACCATTGGCTTTGACATCCAAGAATCAAAAGTAAAAGCAGTAAACGAAGGGCATAACTATATCGGTGATGTAGTGAATGAAGAACTTGAAGATTTAGTAAAAAGGGGACTCCTATCCGCGACAAATGACTTTTCCATCGTAAAAGATGCAGATTTTATAGCAATCTGTGTCCCAACACCTTTAGACGAATACCAACAGCCGGATATCAGCTATGTAAAAAGTTCGGGCATAGAAATAGCCAAGTATTTAAAAAGAGGAACTATAGTAGTGTTGGAAAGCACCACTTATCCCGGTACTACGGAGGAACTGCTATTACCTATATTAGAAGAAGGTTCGGGTTTAAAATGCGGACAAGACTTCTATTTAGCTTTTTCACCGGAGAGGGTAGACCCGGGCAATCTAATATACAAGACTAAGAATACTCCAAAAGTAGTAGGAGGCGTAGACAAAGACTCAACAGAGGTTGCCGCGGCTATGTATAGAAATGTTTTGAATTCAGATATATTTGAAGCCTCATCTCCAAAAGTAGCAGAAATGGAAAAAATCTTGGAAAACACCTATAGAAATATAAATATTGGCTTGGCAAATGAAATGGCTATAATATGCCACAAGATGGGCATAAATGTATGGGAAGTAATAGATGCTGCAAAGACGAAACCATACGGCTTTCAAGCCTTTTATCCCGGCCCCGGATTGGGAGGGCACTGTATACCCTTAGATCCTTACTATTTATCCTGGAAAGCAAGGGAATACAGCTATCATACGCAACTGATAGAAACCTCCGGGATAATAAATGATAGTATGCCGGCTTATGTAATAGAAAGAGCAAGTAATATTTTAAATAGATTTAAAAAGCCGCTGAACGGTTCCAAGATACTTATCTTAGGAGTAGCCTATAAACAAGATATAGATGACTATAGAGAAAGTCCGGCACTTAAAGTAATAGAATTATTTGAAAAAGAAGGAGCCATAGTTGATTACTACGACCCACAAATAAAAGAATATACATATAAGGGCAAAGCTAAAGAAGGAAAGGAAAAATTGACAAAAGAATTACTAAATGAAGCAGATTTAGTGGTAATAACAACAAGCCACAGCACCGTTGACTATAACTTTGTCCAAAACCATTCCCAATATATATTCGATGCTAAAAATGCAATGAAAGCTATCGAATGCAGAGAAAATATAGAACTATTATAAAGGAGCATATGATGAAAATACTATCAATAATAGGTGCAAGACCTCAATTTGTAAAAGAAGCAATAGTACAAAACGAAATTAATAAACATGAAGATATTGAAGAAATAGTTGTACATACGGGACAGCATTATGATGACAATATGTCCGGAGTCTTTTTCGATACTCTTAATATGAAAAAGCCGGAATATAACTTGGGTATCACAGCTTCGAACCACGGTGAAATGACCGGCAGAATGCTTATAGAACTTGAAAAAGTAATGCTTAAAGAAATGCCAGACATAGTATTACTATATGGCGATACTAATTCTACTTTGGCAGGCGCAATATCAGCATCAAAACTAAAAATTAAAATAGCCCATGTAGAGGCTGGGTTGAGACAAAAAGAGCCCAAACACATGCCGGAAGAGATTAATAGAGTATTGACGGATAGCATATCTGATTATCTCTTTGTACCCAGTGATTTGGCAATAAAAAATCTAAAAAAAGAAGGCATCGAAGAAGGAGTATATGTTACAGGAGATGTAATGTATGATATTTTCCTAAAAATGAAAAATAGATTCGATTATTCTTTGATAGAAAAACTAAAACTTAAAGAAAATGATTATATAATGATGACTATGCATAGGGATTTTAATGTAGATGATAAAGATAAGTTGATAAAGCTATTAAAGCAAATTGCTAAAGTATCTAAAGAGGTAAAAGTAGTATACCCCATCCATCCAAGGACTAAAAAGAGAATAGCTGAATTTGGTTTAGAAGATTTAATAAAAGATATTATGATAATAGAACCTATAGATTACCTAAATCTAATGGGACTTACGGAGAAAAGTAAAAAAGTAATAACGGATAGCGGTGGATATCAAAAAGAAGCCTATTTTGCAGGCAAGCAAGCTTCAGTAATAATGCCCGATACGGGATGGAGGGAATTAGTTGACTTGGGATTTAATGCTTTAGTCGATGAAAATAATATTTATGATAAAACTATGGAAGATTGCAAAGCAAAATATATAAAAAATATATACGGTGATGGCAAAGCAGCGACAAAGATAGTAAATATTTTAAGAAAAGTCTAAAGAATGAGATTAAAGTTTTATCAAATAAATGATGATAAAGTGATATAATATTATAGATTCCTAAAAAAGTATAGCTTTACGGAGGTGCTATAATGCAAAAGCTTATAATTAATAAATTTGGGCCTATAAAAAATTGCGAGTTTTTCATAAAAGACTTTCTGATATTAATCGGCGAGCAAGCAACCGGTAAAAGTATTATTTGCAAAAGCATATATTTCTTTAAATCCGTAAGGGATGATTTAAAATCATATGTTTATCGAATAATAAACAATGATTTCAACGAAGATGAGCTTCCTGCTAAATATATTGAGGACTTATTAAGAAATAAATTTAATAAATTGTTTGGGATAAGAGAATTTGATTCTGATTTTTCAATGAAATATTATTTTGACGACAATGTGCATATTAGCATAAAATGTAGCGCGATTACTAAGAAGGCTATTGAATTCCAGTTTTGTGATGAAATAATGAGGTTTATAGAGCTAATGCAAGAAAAGACTATTAGCCAATATTCAACATTAAAAAAGATTGATAATATTGACAGTACATATTATCAATTGGAAAAAAACAAGATATATCAAATGCTTACTAAAGAAATAAACTTATTTTTTCGGGAAGACAAAGATATTTTTTACATACCGGCTGAAAGAGGACTTTTATCTCTTATGACAAATCAGCTTTTGAATATTGATTTGGATAGTGTCGATTATGTAACAGGTGAATTTCTAAAACTGATACAAAAGCAAAGAAATATGTTTGACCCTATATTAAAAGAGGCTTTAATTGAAAATGACTCTTATGCAGATGATATAAACAAAGATCAAAAGGAAACAATCAAAAAGATTCTTAAAGGCGAGTATTATTATCTGGATAATAAAGAACTTCTAAAGATCAAAAAAGATTCCTCTCTTCAAATAAACTATACATCATCAGGGCAGCAGGAAGTATTATGGATTTTAAATCTGTTACAAATCTGGATAAAGCAAAACAGAAATGTTTTTGTTGTTATTGAGGAGCCTGAGGCACACTTATTTCCTAAAACACAAAAAGAGGTAGCGGAGTATATATCGTACTTCTTTAACAGCGGTGATAATCAAATTATAATCGCTACCCATAGCCCCTATTTATTAACTGCTGTAAATAACTTACTTTACGCTAACAAGGTGGGGAAAACCAATTATAAAAAGGTAAATGAGATTATTAACAATAAAAAATGGTTGGATTTTGATAGATTTGATGCGTATTTGGTAGGAGCAGATAAAGAAAGATATATAAAATCTATAGTAGACGGTGAGTTACAGGAAATAGCTGCAGAAGAAATAGATGGAGTATCAGATGAAATAAGGAGCAGAATATTGGCGGTGCTGTATTAAATAATAATAACTTTCCACTAATAGTATAGATATTTTAAGAAAATTTTAAATCCAAATAGAAAGAAGTATGAAAATGAGTAAACTAAGATTCGGAATAATCGGCTGCGGCAGGATATCAACAAGGCATATAGATGCCTTGATTAACAACAGTGAAGAAGCAGAATTAACTGCTTTATATGATATAGTGGAGGATCTTGCCATAGATAAGAAAAGTCAGTATGAAGCAAGAATAAAAGGCGCAAATGTAAAAGTTCATAAGAGTTATGAAGACTTTTTAGAAGATAAAAACATAGATATAGTGACTATAGCAAGTATAAGCGGCTATCATGGCAAACATGCTATAGACTCGTTGGAACACAATAAACATGTACTGATAGAAAAACCAATAGCTTTATCCCTTGAAGACATAGATAAAATAATCTCATTAAGCAAAGAAAAGAATAAAAAAGTGGGAGTAGCCCATGTCAACAGATTTATGCCTGCTGTAAGAAAATTAAGAAGAGCTTTGGAAGAAGGCAGATTCGGCAAGCTAATCCACGGAACAGCAAGAACGCTATGGGCAAGGGACGATAATTACTATAAAGTTGCCCCATGGAGAGGGACAAAAGAATTTGATGGTGGAGTATTGATGAATCAATGTCTTCATAACATTGACCTGTTACAATGGATGTTAGGAAGTCAAATAGAGAGACAAGCCTCAGAGTTGGACACTTTTATAAGAGATATAGAAACAGAAGATTTCGGAGCAATATTGATGAGATTTAAAAATGGCGCTGTAGGAATAGCCGAAGGCTCCGTATGCGTTTACCCCAAAAACTTAGAAGAATCATTAAGTATCTTTGGTGAAAAAGGTACAGTAGTTATCAAGAACAGAAAAATTGACACCTGGCTCTTTGAAGATAAAAAAGACTATGACGATATAGAAGAAAAAGAAGTAGATATAGGGCATACTGCCTTGTACAAAGACTATATAGAAGCTGTAGAAAATGATAGAGAACCACTGATAAATGGAGAAGAAGGTAAAATGGCAGTGGAATTAATATTAAAAGCTTATGAGAGGTAAGAGGATGAAAAATATAAAAATGATTTTGACTAATGCTTTTGCTCCTGATGTAAGAGTATATAAGGAGGCAAGGTATTTAGCTGAAAAAGGTTTTGATGTAGAGATATTATGTTGGGATAGAGAAAATGCATACTTAGATCGTGAAACAGAGATATTAGAGGGTATAAGAATAAGAAGGTTTTTCCCTTATTCTGAATATGGGACTGGTCTTAAGCAATTGGGTTCGTTTATCAAATTCATTAACGAATGTAGGAATTATTTGAAGGATAAAAAATATGAATATATACACTGTCATGACTTAGATGGGGTAATTGCAGGTTATTTTGCAAGACAAAACCATGCAAGATTGATATTTGATATGCATGAGTTTTATGAAGTAAATGGTAAGAAGCAAAAGATTAGATATATAGTAAGATGGGTAGTGAACTACTTTCAAAACAAATCTGATTATATAATATATGTAAATGAAATACAGTCAAAGTTTATGCTTAATTGCAATAAAATTAAATTAGTCTATTTACCCAATTATCCGGATTCGAAGAATTATATTGGCTGTAAAAAAAAACAATCGAATAAATTAAGAATTTCATATATAGGTGCGGTTAGGCAATATAATCAGTTAAAGAACTTAATTGATGCGTGTAAAGATATGGATGATGTTATGGTATATATACATGGTGAAGGAGTGGACTATAAAAAATTAAATGCAATAAAAAATGATTATAATAATGTGATTGTATCTGGTAAATATGATTTTTCAGAAAGTGTTAAACTTTTTAATGAAACAGACTTGTTATACGCTTTATATCCTGTAAACAACATACAAAATATAACAGGTTACCCTGTGAAATTATTTGAAACTATAATTACAAGAACCCCAATCGTTGGCAGCGTTGGAACATCTTTAGGAGGTTTTATAAAAGAACATGATATTGGATTTGTTGTTGATGGAAGTGATGTTGGTGAAATAAGAGAGTTAATAATGAGGATTAATCAAAATAGAAAAATACTTAATGACAAAATAAAAAACTTACAAAAAATACAGTTTGATTATAATTGGGATGAAGTAGTGGTTAACTTGGATGAGATATATGATTGATTATAATTGAGAGGATATGTTTTTAATATGAAAAAAATCTTTATTTGTTTTATTACTATAACAATATTTTTGACAAATTTTATTAATATTACGAAAGCAGAATTACAAAATGAGACTATGATAGAGCAAGATATAAAAGTAAGCATTGATGGTATTCTTCATAATGTTGATGAATCAAAACCGTATATTAGCGCTAATAACAATATAATGTTGCCAATTAGAAGTATTGCTGAGAGGTTAGGTAGTAAAGTAAATTGGATGAGTGAGGAAAACGAGGTAAGAATAAGCCGGAGAAAAGATAATCTAAGTTATGATTTGGTATTAAAGCTATATGATAATATATTTTATAAAAAAGACAACTTAGACTTTCAAAATACATATTTTGAAATTAAAAATAATCGAAGTTATGCTTCTTTAGACTTTTTCGAAAAGGCGCTTAATATAAAAGTAGAATTTCATGGAGAAACAAACTTTGTTGTTATAGACACAAATTGTAAGTTAAATAATTTTGAAACAATATATTTAGAAAAAATAGATGACAGGGATATATATTTGTGGGAACAAACTATCAAGCCATATTTGGAAGATGATTTATGGATAGAAAAATATTCATATGATGCAGGTCATACTCTTATGGTACCAATGCATGTAGCTTTTTTGTATAATAAAGGCGAATGGATAGAACAATTTGCAAATCATTTTAATAGATTTGTCTATCAATACAAAAATCATCAAGATGAGATTGTACAAGAACGGTTGAATAGGCTTCATTATTTTTATTTAGCTAGTCAATATATGGTTTTATGTGAAAAGACGAATAAATTAGACTTAATACCTCCTGGGCTATTTGATATTATTAATGATACAATATATGAAATTTGGACAGTTGAGCCTGCATGGCAGTGGAATAGAAATCCTTTTGCAGGAGGCATGAAAGAAAGATTGAGGTGGAAATTAGATACTAAAGATGTTGATAAAAGTTACTATAGGACAATAATAGATGAAGAAAACTTTACTATGGCTATAGCTGCTGATTTATTTGTACTTGAAAATAAGAAAATAAATGATTATAAAAATGAAATTTTGGATTATGCATTTGAAGTATTCAGTCAAGAAGGAGCTTGGGGTAGCGATGATACTTGGTTGTTTCAACCAGGAGTATCTTGGCAACATGGAGATTATGCTTATGTAGGGAATGATATAAAATCAGATAACATTGAACCAAAAGCTATAATAGATATAGCGGGAGATACATCTCATAGTACAAGACTACCTTTGTGGATTAATAGTTACACTACTGCTTTTAATAATTTTGATGATGACAAGAGGGACTATTTTATAAGAGTAAGATATGGACTTGAAAAACAATTTTATGAAAATGTGTTAGTAAAACCTGATTTGGATTTTGGGAGCTATAGAACAAAGAACTTTATGGATGGTAGAAATGGAATATTTAGATGGAATTATCCGACTCAAGGTCTTGGAAAAGGGTATGGACCATACGAATTATCAGGCACATTGATGCTTGGGTGGTGGGGATTCCTAAACACTGAAAGAATCAGAGAAGCATATATGGATATAGCATTATTATATCCGTTTTCTGAAGATATGATAGTGACTTATGTAGGACCTAATACCTCTAGAGAAAGGAATAAGCTAAATGTTAGTCCAGACGAATATTATAATGGTAAGGTAGAACTAGCAATTAGGCTTGCAAGTAAGTTGTACACAGAATAATGTTTGTTCTTACATAAGGTTAATGATTTGATGGTTAAAATGGAAGACCATTTTATAGAAGGGTTTAATGAAATAGTGATGTTATATCGTTATTAAAGAAATAGACTTAAAAAAAAGAACTGAATAATTATAAATTATTATAATGTATATATAAAGAATTAAGGTGGTTTTTTTATGATTATTAGTCTTGATACATTAGATGTTTTTGATAAGAATAAACATTATGAAATATATAAATACAATGGTTTCATATGTTATTTACAAGGATATATTTTTTGTGCAGGAAAAAAGTCAGGAAGTGAAAGTGTAAAAGAAATACTAAATCAATATGCAGGAAATGGGACTATTGATTTTAATATGTTTTATGGTGCTTATCGCGTATTTATAATAGATAACAATAGTAACCAAATCATATTTTTTAATGATAATGCAGGTAATTCGTGTTATTATTACAGCATAAATGAAAATATTATTTCTGATAGTTTTTTAGAGTTAAGTAGCAAGTGTGAAAGCTTAGTTCCTAATTATGATGCGATTACTCAGTTTATTCATTTTAACTGTATATTTAGTGAAGAAACAATTTGTGAACAAATATTTCGAACCGAAGCAGAGTTTTATTATACATATAGAGATTCAAGAATAGTGAGAATAAAAAAGAATTTAAAGCTATGGGATACTAATAAGAAGTATAAAAATTTACATCAGTTTATGGATGATTTAGTTTGCTCAGCAAAAGGATTAAAGATAGCGAGCGTTATAACAGGCGGTACTGATAGTAGAACTGTTTTATCCCACCTTATTGCTTTAAAGGCGGAGTTTGATTTAGTAATTTCAGGAAGGGCACAGATGGTTGATGTTCAAATTGCAAAAAGGATAGCAAGTCATTTAGATTTACCAATTTATATAAGTGATGAAAGTGTGGATGCTGCAGATTCAAATTGGTTAAAAGAACTTTTTATCAAAACTGATGGAGTTTACGGAACCTTTTCACTTCACAGATTGTATAAGATGGGTATTATGCTAAAACAAATGGGTATACAGTTAAAAATAGGTGGGGTAGCAGGGGAACTGTATAAAAATAGTTTTTTAAATCAAGATTTTCCGTTTTATAATTATGGAGAAAGTAATACTAAAAAGTTTTATAGACTTAAAATAAATCCTGCAAAGTTCAGCTCTTCTTATTTTACAGGTACAATTTTAAGCTGTAAAACAAATATGGAGGATAAAATTATAAAGAATCTATTTTCAATAGATAAAGATAAAAAACGAAACGAATATTTTAAAGCTGGAGCTAAATCTATGAAATATAGAATTATTACGCAATCAAATTCTGAGAATTTGTCTATATCGAGTATTTCTCCATTCGTTGAACCGGAAATGATGAAACTGACTTATAATGCAAACCCATGGAGATTGGAAACTAATAAATGGCAGAGGAAAGAAGTATCAACGTATTGTAAGGAAATAGCAGATATAAAAACAGATCGTGGTTTAACGCTTTTAAATTCAAAGCTGCAAATATTAAAAGAATTTATCTTAACTTATTTATTTTTGTTTAAAGTTGGCTTAAAAAGAACAGTATTCAAAAAGAAACAAAAAAATAAAGTGAATAGGTTAGAATCATTCGTAAAAGGAAGAAAATTACTGCAGTTTAAATTATCAATGGAAAGATGCAAAGAATTAAATATATTAGCGAAAAATATTGATATAGATGATATACCTGATATCTTAGCCGACCGCTTAATGACAATAGGGCTTGTTTTTATGAAATATGCAGAAACGGTGATGGATACGAAAAATGAAAGTTAAAAACACTATAACCACCATATCAAAAAATATAATTCAAGGAGATAAGAAAATAAGTATAATCATAATGTCATCATTTGTAATACTTAGTATTCAATATCTCATATTAATATATTTTCAATTAATTGGTACAAGCTTAGGTCAATTGATTCAATTATTATCTAAAATTATTATAGGTTTTTTTTATTTATCTGCCTTACTAATTGTACTACGAAGAAATAAAATTAAATTCTTAGGTATTTATTTAATTGCGATAATTATCTTTGCATATAATTTACTATTTTTCCCCAAAAATTGGGAGTATTTGAAACTTGTAATTTTTCCATTGTTTTTTACTTGCTTGCCTTCATTTATTTATGCATATAGTATAGATGATCAAGATATCTTGATGAGTATTATGGAAAAGGCAAGCAAGATAGTGTTTGTAGTGGGTCTTATACTTAGCATATTAGTTTTTATCGGCAAGTCTTCTGTAGGATCATATAGTATGGTTTTCTCTTATTATATGTTGTTGCCATCTATTATTTATTTAAATAAACTTATGGAAAGTTTCTCTTTCAAATATGTTGCTTATTTAATAACCTTACTTTTTATTATACTTAGTTTAGGAGCTAGAGGACCTGTGTTGTGCATTGGTGTTTTTGTAATGTTAAAAATTATGAAGCTATTTAATAAAATTACACTTTTCAGCACTTTTGCTTATATTGCCATGTTTTTTGTAATTATAATTGGGTTTATATATAAAGAAACAGTTCTTATTCATATTAATGATTTGTTTTTAAATATGGGGATAAGCAGTAGGACATTAACATTACTTATTAGAAAGGATATATATCTAAGTGGCAGAGAAGAGCTATATAAAACCGTTTTAGATAGTTTTTATGCAAACCCAATTTTGGGCATAGGCTTAGCTGGTGATAGAGTTATTTTGGAGGGCACATATGCACATAATATTTTTTTAGAACTATTAGCACACTTTGGGTTCGTTGCCGGTTTATTCATTATTGTTGCGATATTATATATTTTTATAAAAGATTTGTTTGTAAAAGATAGAAACAAATACGATATCTTCATAATATGGTTAGCTATTGGATTCATTCCTTTATTTATAAGCGGTTCATATTTACTTGATTCCCGTTTTTGGATATTGTTAGGCTTATCAAGCAAGATTTTAAAAACGGATAAAGGTGGAGGTAATTATCATTCCGCTAACAGTAACATACATGTTAGTATTCAAAATAGAATTCAACAGGAAGTTAATGCAGCGGGAGGAGACATATGTCACAATCAAAAAGAGCAGTAAAATCTGCTATTATAATAATCGTATTTACAATAGCAAGCAAGTTACTTGGTTTTGTTCGGGAATCACTGATTGCTGCAAAATTTGGCTCTGGTGCTACTACAGATACATTTTTCATTTCTCTTACTGCTATTTCATTGTTTACATCAATTATTATCAGTTCTATAAATAATACTATGATTCCTATTTTGTCTGAAGTTGAAGCCATAGAAGGGAAAAAGGGGAAAAAGGAGCATACAAATAATTTTTTAAATATAGTTGTTTTATCTTCTATCTTTATTATGATTTTGGCATGGTTTTTGGCTCCGATTATTCTACGAGTATTGGCATACGGTTTTCATGGTGAGCAACGACAGTCAGCTTTATTAATGATGAGAATTGGGTTATCAGCTATTATTTTTGCCAGTATTCAGGGCGTTTTCAGAGGTTATCTCCAAAGCGAATTAATGTTTATAGAATCAGCAGCCACATTGTTTCCATTTAATATTGTATATTTGATTTATTTGATTTTTTTATCAAGTATTTTTGGTATAAAGGGGTTAATGGTTACATCTGTTTTTGCTGTAGCTGCACAGATTATCATTCAGCTTCCCGGAGTTAGAAAAACAGGATATAGATATAAAGCCGTTTTAAATCTGAAAGATGAGTATGTTAGAAAAATAGTTTTATTGATACCACCTGTTCTCATGAGTGTTGCAATCGTAGATTTAAACAAAATAATTGACAAGTCTATGGCTTCCACACTTGTCGCTGGAAGCATTTCTGCTCTTAATTATGCAGATAGGCTAAATGGAATTATAATTAGTATATTTGTTTCTGCAATTTCGACAGTAATATTTCCCATGTTGTCTAACGAAGCAAATAAGAGCACTTATGATAAATATAAAAAGGTAACAATAAGTGGAATTAATACAGTTTTATTAATAACAATACCAGCAACTATTGCAATGATAATTCTTGCCAATCCATTAGTTAGGATAGCTTTTCAAAGAGGAGCTTTTAGCACAGATGCAACGCATATGACCGTTGGAGCTTTAATTTTTTATTCTATAGGACTCGTAGGTTTAGCATTACTGTCTTTATTAAATTTGACTTATTATTCTCTTCAAGACACAAGAACTCCTATGATAATTAGCTTTATTGCTGTTGGTATTAATATTATATTTAATTTTATTTTGATAAAATCCATGGCTCATAGAGGTTTAGCTTTAGCAACATCAATTTCATCAATAATTGCATCTTTATTATTAATATACGGTTTAAAAAAGAAAATAGGTTCTTTTGGTTTTTTAAAATCAGTAAAATGCGGTATTAAAGCTTTGTTTGCATCTGCAATAATGGGGGTTGTTGTATATTTTATTAATATAGCACTAAAGGGGAGTATGGAGGGCAGCACCTTATCTGAGTTTATTGCATTATCGATAACTGCTGGTGCAGGTTTATTAGTCTATTCGATAATAATTTATTTCTTTCGGATTGAGGAAACGGAGTGGGTTATAAAGGTTGTGAGGGAAAGGTTGAGAAAGTGATAGAGGTGTTTAATGGCTATTGGATTACAAGATAGATATAAGGATGAGACCTTCGTAGTTCAAACCGCAAAAAGGCCAATGGTATATTTGGATAATTGGGCTATTAATTGGTTTATGGGAGATACAAGCTTGGGGTGATCAGTTTATAAAAATAGTTAAGAATAATGGTGGGACTGTTGCTTTTTCATTATTAAATCTTTATGAAATTGTGGCCAGGGATGATGTAAAACAAAAATATAGAATTATGCAATTCATCGGCAGATTGAATAATGTTTTTATTGAAATAAACCCCTATAAAGTAGAAAGGCGAGAAAACTTATTTGGGATGGATCCCATAAAATGTTTTGAAAACCAAACTTGGGCACATCAAGAGCTAATAGAATCATTAGCTTTATATGCTAGACCTTGTAAGCCTTTAAATGTAGCAGAAGCTTTATACTTATTAGATAATGAGATAAAAAGCGGCTATTTAATAAAAAAAGAACGTTTTGATAAAGAGTTAATGCCTATAATTAAAGCATATAGAGATTCAGAAGAAAAAAGAAAAGAAGCAAAACGAATTATTCAAAATAAAATTATGTTAAAGGAAAAAGATAGTCTTTATACAAAAGATATAGCACAGTATGCCTTCAGCTATATTGTTAGTAATGAGAACATGAAAATGGGCGAGAACGAATGGTTTGATTTATTTCATTTACTTGTTCCTGTGTCATATTGTGATTTTGTATTAGCCGATAGAAGATGGTTTCATTTTTCCAAAACAACAGGAATATGCTATCCACATATTGCAAAGGTATATGGACCAAATAATATTGAAGATTTTATAGCTGATCTAAGAGATGCAAAGGGACACGGACAAGGGGATAGTCGAAGCCACTGAGATAATAAATGATTTAAGAAATAATGGCAGTGGCTTTATGGCTGATACCATTAAATAAGCCGATTATTGTATTGAATACTATGGATATGGTTTTCCATGAAAAATTAGCAGTACTTAGGTGGCTCACTTTCGAGGAGAACGTAGGGTGGCTCAAATTCAAACGAGAGGGAGTTTTTGGTTGACAAATATAGTAGAGAATTGTTTACTGCTTGATTAATAAGGGAATAACAATTTTGGAGGTGTATATCTATGAAAATGCGTAAGGCTGTTATTCCAGCAGCCGGTCTTGGAACAAGATTTTTACCGGCGACAAAAGCCATGCCGAAAGAAATGCTGCCAATTGTTGATAAACCGACAATTCAATATATTATAGAAGAAGCTGTGGCATCCGGCATAGAAGAAATTTTGATTATCACTGGGCGAAGTAAACGAGCCATTGAGGACCATTTTGATCGTTCTGTTGAGTTGGAGATAGAACTGGAAAAGAAACATAATAACGGGCTGCTCAAAATGGTAAGAGACATATCTGAAATGGTAGATATCCATTACATTCGCCAAAAAAAAGCTAAAGGACTGGGACATGCTATTTATTGTGCTAGGACCTTTGTAGGAAATGAACCCTTTGCTGTATTGTTAGGTGATGATGTGGTACATAACGGAGAGAAGCCATGTTTGAAACAGATGATTGAAATTTATGATAAATATGGATCCAGTATTTTAGGTGTGCAGGAAGTTGCGGATGAGGATATCAATAAGTACGGGATTGTAGCCGGGGATAGGGTATCGGATAACGTCTATAAGGTAGATGATTTAGTTGAGAAGCCATCGATAAGTGAGGCTCCATCCAATGTAGCTATATTGGGACGATATATTATTAACCCGGGGATTTTTGATATTTTAGCCGGGACCAAACCCGGCAAGGGTGGAGAAATACAACTTACCGATGCTTTAAAGGTATTGGCTGCAAAAGAAGACATGTATGCTTATATATTTGAGGGTAAGCGTTATGATGTAGGGGATAAGTTGGGTTTTTTAGAAGCTACTGTGGAGTTTGCCTTAAGGCGGAATGATTTGAAGGATGAGTTTTTGCAGTATTTAATTAATGTAGTAGAGAAAGAAGTAGGGGCTTTAGGAAAGGTAGCCGACAGGAGAGATTGTTAGATCCCAGCGGATGTACGGTTAATTCTTGGATATTTAGTAGGTGAAAATTTTGGAGACTGAATCTAAAAATATAATGTCAGTATGTGATTTATATAAAACTTTCATAACGAACCGATTAAGCGATATTTTAGAATATGATGAGAAGCCTAATGAAAAGTATGGTTAACTATATAAAAAATTGTATTATTTAGATAGTTCACTGATGTAGAGAGGGGTGAATCTAATGAATACCAATTTATCAAATTACCCTCAACTCCAATCAGCACTTAGGCAAAATAAATCTATCGTTTATCTATGCGGAGCTGGGCTGTCAAAGGCTCTTGGTAGCCACAAGTATAGCTGGTATAACTGGATTGCGGCAGCAAGTGAATATTTGTCCACTGCTGATTCAGAGGAACTAAAAGTCCTATTGAATTCACCAGAAGAAAACGCATTAATCACAGCTGCGGGTTATGCTATACAGAGGACAAAGCAAAACGGAACCTATAATGATTATATGAATATGACAATTGGTTCTCTGACTGTAAAAAATGATTCCTTAGCATCTTCGTTCCAATCTGTCAACCGCGCCGGAGATTTTATAGCAACTACTAATTATGATTTACTGCTTGAACAAGCCACAGGCTTGGGCTCTTATACATATACCCAATCGGGACATATCCTAAAAACATTAAAGGGAGATGCTGAAAGAAAAGTAATTCATTTGCATGGTCGATATGACGCCGATCGGGGAATAGATGATATTATTGCCGATTCTAGTCAATATAATTTTGTTGTAGCAAATCAGGGTGCTCAGTTTATTCAAAATCTGCTCAGTACAAACACAATTATCGTTATCGGCTGTGGTGCAACTTTAGATGATCCAAATCTATCAGGGTTTTTATCATTCGCACAAAAACAATTAGGTATATCAGTTCTTTATTTTTACTTATACAAGGGCGATGCAACTAGTACAGACAAATCATTACCTGATAATTTCATTCCGGTATCCTACGGCGATAACCATAATAAGTTGTCCGGATTTTTACGCGAAATTGTCTTATATAGGCTTAATCATTTGGCTTTCTCCAAGATGATAAGAATAAACCCCTATGTGGATTCCGAAAATAAAGGTTCAGCATATGGCCGACTTCATTTCTCTAATGAATTTAGTCTGTTTACCGGGCGTGATGAAGAATTGCGGGAGTTGGACGGATTTACATGTTGCGACCAAGAGCTATGTTGGTGGGCAATTACGGGTGAAGGCGGATTTGGAAAGAGTAGGCTTCTACTCGAATGGTTGAAGCGCCTTCCCAATAACTGGTTTGGTTTCTTCGGTGAAACAAATTCAGAATCAATTTATGAATACCAGCAATTCAATCCGTTTAATAACACAATTATTATTTTAGACTATATTTTAGGTAATGAGGCTGACTGCGCAGCTATTATATCAACTGCCTATACAGTATTTGCAGATACTCCGTTTAAGCTGAGAATAGTTCTTGTTGATAGATTTTTTAATGATAGCAAAATTGGGTGGTATGATACACTGCTTAAGGAGTTAAAGCCGCAAGCAAAAGTTAAGTTTATAGGCAGCTGCTATACGGGAGAAAAACTTGTACCATTAAAAATTGGAAGGTTAATGGAGTCCGATGAACGTAAGCATGTTGAGAACTACCTTGAATCGTATCTTGGAATATTAGATGATGCTGTAAAAAGTAAATATACAGTTTGTTTTGCAGAAACAGCTTTAATAATTTACGAAAAGTTCTGCTCATCATTAGGTGACGAATACCACAGACCTTTGTTTTCAAATATATTTGTGGAAGTATGGATATCAAAAGACGGCGAGTTAGATGTTTACGGTATAAGAGAGCTGCTAGGCCAGTTCCTTGAAAAAGAAACAAAGCGTTGGTTACTTAGATTTGGCGGCGATAGTGGGCTGTTGTATGCTTACCAGATTCTTTTAGCCTTTGCATCAGCATCGCAGCTCTATGTATTGCAGGACGAGCTAGATATTTATCAAGAGTATTCTGATAGACTATTAGATTTTGTAGAATCTGAGAAGGTTGCTGGTAAAAGGAAAAAATCATTAGATGATCTGTTTATGTATCAAGAATACGCACGTAATTATGAAAGCGTTGAAGAGAGCGATTTAAATGTCTACTATGAGAAAACTCAAGTGTTAGCAACTGATTCTAATTATTTGAGAAAAGAAAAGAATGGAGTTCCTATTTTATTAACAATATTAGCTCCTGAGTATCCAGATATTATCCTTGAGTTTTTTGTTGATTACTATATAGATAAAGAGCATTGGATTATTTTTGCCCAAGAAGTACGAGAATATGAGAATGTGTGGTTTAATAGATTTCTTGTGCGAGGTATGGAAGATTTCCCCGATACAGAGTCATTTATTGAGATGTATTTTGCACCTCTTAAAGATCCTAAAGATACTTTTGGGTTTATAATTACTGCCTTGCCCTACGTCAGAAAATTTGCTGAACGGGGCAAACTGCCAAAGATAATCGATACTCTCAGTACTGCTGGTATGTCGAAGGAATTTGGTCTTTATGAGCTCGAATTATGGAGAAGAATTGCAGTAGTTTATAGTGAAAGGAAAGAGCATAATGATCTTTACGTTGCAGGACTTCGGTTCGCCGACTATATAAAACAGAGAAAACAAATAGGTGAAATAATAAAAAACCTTCCAGAGATTATGAAAGGATTTTGTACTGAATTATTGAATGCACAACAGATTGATTTGTGTGCCCAACTAATTAAACGCTTTGATGGCATCGCATATGATGGATACATTGCGATAACTTGTTCTCTCATATATTATTATTTGATAAACTATCAGCTACATTATGGAAGCACTGAAAATGTAACAGAGCATTTGAAAGGAATATTGAGGCATTTGAGGAAGCATCCAAATGATGATGATATAATCGGTCATTTTGTTAATGCCACGGATGAAATAAGAGAAAGTGTAAATCAGAATGCCGATACGGTCTTACTTAATAAACTTGTATCCATAGTTGAGCAAGCATACGACTGCAGCAAGAACGAAAAAATTGCAGAAGTTTTGGCAATTATCGAAGCTTCAAGGTTTTTCGAAAATATAGCAGGTAACAATCGAGGGTTTGTCCAGAAAGCACAAAAGCGCGTGAATGATTTGTTCCAAGCATATGAAGATAATGTAGATGTAATACTTTCATATGCTTCCGTTACGGCGTTTATCTATCTTGAAGAGTTTAAACACATTTCTGATAAAGAGCTGGATCAGTTCAAATCATGGAAGGATAGTTATCCTGAAAGAGCCGGTTTGTTAGAAGCATACGGAAAGATATTGTTGGCAAAATGGTTTAATCTGACTGATGCATTTGAAGAGGATAATGCAAAGCCTGTTTTCAGACAAGTCGAGGATATAGCAAAAGTGCTTGCCGAAAGGCATGAAATGCCAGAGTTACTGTTTAGAACACTTAAGATTAGAGGAATGGGTTGCTATTTGGACTTTTATGATTTGTAAAACTATATTTTAATGGTCTTATTAAATTATTCCAGCCACAAATAAGATTAACTCATTTATTTAATGAAGCCTCTCATACATATTTGGGTATGTCATTATAATAGTTGGAATTGTTAATGCTGATAAACGAGATTTTAATCATTATTATTGAAGGCAAAGCAATTAATGATTTTCTTGATTCTCAAGTTGCCAAGGCAAGAGGTGAAGAAATTAGATAGGAAGATATGAAGTGGGGAGCTTTGGAGTATTTGAAACTGTGTAGAAGGGATTCGCTTCCGGTATGAAAAGACAAGATGTGTTGGAATATAAAGCTATCGCATTAAATAATTTGGGCAATAATTGATAGGGGTGATACAGATGAGAACCAGTTGTGTTGTCTTAATTGTTTTGATTACATGTATTTTGCCAGCTGTGTTGATACCGATTACATTCTCAATTGTTAAGTATTCTGTTAATGAATTACAAAACTGTCCAATTACTTCGATTCTTAGTTTATCTGAAACAATACCGATATGGGAATATTTATCCTTATATTTATAGGTGTTAGGTGTAATTGCGACGGTGGTATTAGCCTATTTTATCTATAGATTAGAACGAAATAACGAGAATCAAGCAGAACGTAAAGAAATTAAGCAAGTTAAAAGAATTTTAAGTGTTTTGCTCGAAACTGGTTTTCAAAGGGCGTTTCAAAGTCAGCTAGATGATGAATGGGAATATTTTGATTTTGTAAGGATTACTGAATCCCATATTGGAAATGCGGATGAACCAATTTTAGAGTAACTTTAACATGTCCATTTAAGAAATTTCAAATTCGTAGCTTCTTATTATTTTATTGATGTTTTGGTTAGACAATTTAACTCATTTCATGAAAAGTTTGACATATTCCAAAGGATATTGTACAATCGAGGCGGCACCATATAAGGTGTACATTTAAAATTCAAAACACAATATATTGTATTAATTTTAATATATGGTTAATAAGGACGATGAGATTGGGGGTGAAAGTTATGGGTAAGAATCAGCATGTAGTGCCACATAAGAATGGTTGGGCTGTTAAAGGGGCAGGAAATATCAAGGCTACTTCTATTCATAGCACTCAAGAAGAAGCAAGAAAAGCAGCTAGGGAGATCGCAATAAACCAAAAATCTGAACTTTTAATTCACAGACCTGACGGAAGGATTAGGGACAAACATTCTTATGGTAATGATCCATTTCCACCAAGAGGTTAGACATAAGTGATTACCTTTTTATCCATATGGATAAAAAGGTAATATTACATAAAGACTTTTTAGAAGTCTGAGTTTAATAATATATTGGAGACCTGCCGAGATTATTGTGCTTAGATTATATATTATGAATATAGGGGATTAGCTGTAATAAAGTATAGCATGGTAAAGAGAGGTGCAATTATGTCCAATGAGATATCCCTAAGGAATATAAATTACTATCTTGAATTAGAGAATGCAAATTTACCCATTTATGCAGCTAAGAATTCTTCAAAATTTTTGACAAGAAGATTATATGGTAAAGAAGAAGATAAAGAAAGACTTGCCTTTCAAAGAGATAGGGATAGAATAATTCATTCAAGAGCTTTTAGAAGACTGATGCATAAAACGCAAATTTTTTGTGCAAACAAAGGTGATCATTTTAGAAATAGACTCACTCATACTTTGGAAGTAAGTCAAATATCAAGATCAATAGCTAAAAGATTAGGTTTAAACGAAGAATTAACGGAAGCAATTGCTTTAGGTCATGATTTGGGTCATACCCCTTTTGGTCATATTGGAGAGCAAACTTTACATAATATTATATCAGGCAGAATGAAGATTGATGGTGAATTGAATTCTATGCCCAATGCTGGTGGCTTTAAACATAATTACCAGGGATTGCATTTAGTAGATAACCTAGAACAAAACGCTAGCCATAGCAAAGGAATGAATCTTACATTGGCCGTAAGAGAAGGTATATTAAAACACACGAAAAGGAGTTTAAGCATTAAAATTAGGGACTATAAGAATGATAAGATTGATAAAATTGTAGAAAGAATAGACTATGGTAATAATATAAATTTAGAAGATATAAACATAAACGATCCTTCATTTACTTTAGAGGGACAAGTAGTGGCTATATCGGATGAAATAGCACAGTGTACACACGATCTTGAGGACGGTATAAGGGCGGGTGTAATTAATATGAAAGATTTAAAAAACTCGGACTTAGTTAATGATGTATGCGAAAAATATCAATATAATTATCTTTTTACACAGCATTTAGAAGTTGCTGAAATTAGAAATACATTAATAAAAAAGATGATTGGATTTTTGTTAAATAATGCTGCCGTTAATACTATGGCTAAATTGAAGGAAGTTAATTTAAACAACATATATATTGAAAGTAAAGGAGCTATTATTTTTAAGAATCTAATAGTTGATTTTGATGCTGATGTGGCAGGAAAAGTAAAGGAATTATATAAGCTAATAACTAATCTGGTTATTAATTCAGTAGAAGTTAGCATTACGGATAGTAAGGCAATTTATTTAATTACAGAGCTATTTAAGTCTTATTATACCTATCCACAACAATTGCCTGAATATATATTAAAAAAATACTATAAGGGCAAAGGGATTTCAGTTAACAGAAAAGATATTGAGGAAATGACATTTCAATTTAGGCGTGATCCTTTATTTATTAGATTGATAGGCGATCATATAAGTAGTATGACAGATCAATATGCTATACGAGAATACGACAAATTGCACTCTTCAAAGTTTTACGGGTAGGCTCTTAGAATATGAAGAGGCTCCGTATAAGCAAGCAATATATGAAAGCTAATGCTCAAAAGTGAAACATAAAAAAATTAATTACGTTGTTGAAAATTCCGGGGTAGATTCAAAAGTAAATAATATTACGATTTTGGAATACCAAAAGCAAAGCCAATGCTAAACTAACACGTTTTAATATACCGGATGATATAAACATTTTTAACTAAGACACGGTAAAGTAAATGTGCCTGACTAAAAAGAGATAGGGAGGAGGCCTATGGGGTATAGATTTTATACAAGTAATGAAAAAGAGCTAATTATCCTTTGCCTGTGTTCGTGGTTTAAAAAAGATAAAAAAACCACATGCCTGGTTATATTACCTTCATTATGTATAGCGTAAAAATAAATGCACTTTATCATAAGTTTAAATAAGGTAGAGATTGTAATTATTAATAAAGTAATAGATGAAAAAAGAAAAAAAGGAAATAATAACTATTTAAACAGCATCTAAGTTATCCAGCTATTCATTTTAAATTGAATATAGTTAATTTGATACAACTAGGCCATTATTAGGGGGATGAAAGATGAGATTATTATTAATTCAATTAAGTGATATGCACTGTATCAATTCGGATAATTATTTATTTGAAAAAGTTGATAAGGCTATTAGAGCAATTGATACACTCGGTAAAGTAGATGCCGCTGTTTTAATTTTTTCAGGTGATCTCACCGATACAGCAAATCCGAATGAATTCAAAGTAGGAAGGAAAGTAATAGGGAAATTTCTTTCACAATTGTCAGGAGTACTAGAATGTGGGTTTATTCCTACAAAAATTGTTCCTGGTAATCACGACATATTCCTACCTAAAGAATGCCGTGGAGCAAATGAAATCAAAAAATGGAACAAGCAAGAGCATCTTGAAGATGAGCTATCATATCTCAAAAATTTCTTCGAGTATTCAACAAGCAAGAATTGCTTTGTAAAAGATAAATTATGTGATGTTGACACTATTGTTGTTGGGGGGTTAAAATTACAGATTTGTTTATTAAACTCTGCACCGTATTCAACTCGGGACCCTGATGATAAGCAGTTTCACTATTTACCTGGTTATGTCTCCGAAAAGTTAGTTAGAGATCCTGAAGCCGACTTGAAAATTACAGTTATGCACCACCATTATGAATGGTGTGAATGGGGTACCAAAGAATTGTTAAAAAATGCTTTAGCGACTGATGATATTGTTTTCTTTGGACACGATCATAAACCAGAATCAGTTATAATGCATAATGGTGATGGGAGTACTTTCAATATTATTATGGGGGGAAGATTTAACCTTAAAATAGACCAAGACAGTACTTTTAATGCGGTTATATTTGATAAGGAGAAGAATGTTTTCGAATTATTTAAATTCAATTGGATTATTGGAGACAGGCTATTCACTGCAGTATCCTGTGGTGAGATTAAGAAAAAGAGAAAAGCTTTTTCTCCTAAAGAATCATATTTGGCTGAGCTCCTTAAGGACAACCAGGGTATTGGGAACAGTTTTATGGATTATTATGTATTCCCAAAACTGGCTATTGGAAGAGAAGCCTTCACTTCGGAGGGAAATGTAGAATTCAATAGTGTTGAAAATATTTTTGCTGCAATTAAATCTGATAAAGCTATTGAGATAATAGGAAATAGTAATGCAGGAAAGACTACTCTATTGAGATATTTGTATTTTAGGTCAATAGAGTTTGGTTTCATACCAATTCTAATTGAAAAAAAAGATTACAAAGATAATAGAATAGATAGAATGTTACGTGGCTTATTCGAAGATCAGTATGGAGTCATTTCAAAATATGGCTATGATTCATATGATCAAGCGGATAGATCAAAACAAATTATTTTTATAGATGATATAGACCTAATTTCAAGCCATAAGGCACAAGAAAACTTGATTAGAAACGTATTTGACTCTGGAAGACTTCTTATTTACACAACAAAAGAAAAAAATATAAATCTTGAGGACATTGTAAAAACAAAATTGCAGGGTGTAACTATTAATACTATTGAAATCAAACCGTTTTACAAAGAAACACGTGATAAATTAGTGCAAAAAGTATGTAAAGTTTGTGGAAAAGAACAAAAAGAAGTAGATGCAATTATAGGAGCGCTTGACTATATGGTTCAATGCCAAACAAGCTTTTTTACATTTACGCCGGTAAACATGTTGCAATATATTAAGTTTTTCTTATATGGCGGAGCTAATAATCGGAAAAATGTGCAGACAATTTCTATGGTATTTGAAACAAACATAAGAAATGCTATTCTCTCATGCGAAAAAGATTTTGTTGCTAATGTTTATCTTATGGTACTTGAATACATAGCTGATCAAATGTATTTCGTTTTTAAAACCGAAAAAATAAGCATTACAGATTTTGAAACAATAATTGAAGAGTTTAAAAATTTAAGGAGGGTAGAGGTAAATGCTAAGCTGTTTTTAAACACGTGTATAGAAGCTCGTATCTTTAAGGATGATAATAGATCATTTAGTGTTAGTTTTTTCGATAGCAATACCTACGCATATTTCGTGGCGAAGGCTATAAATAGAGAGTTCGAAAAAGATCAGACAAATACAAATAAGCTGTTATTTATTATGGATCGGATATGTTTTGGAATCAATGATACAATCATTTTATTCTTATCCTTTATTAGGAACAATACAAATATAATTTTAAAAATTGCTGAAGATGCCACAGAGATGATGGCTAATTTTCCAGAGTGGAGCTTAGAAGCAATTAATATTCCATTTCTGCATCAGTTTACAAAATTGTCAGACAAGTTACCATCGGCAGAAGAGAAACGGAATGTTCATAAACAGACCGAGAAAGTTGAAGAAGAATGTCATGATGCAATTCAATTTCGTAGCATTTTTGATTATAATGAAGCTGATGTCAATAAGAAACGTTATGTAGTTTTGCGAGCGTTGAAATATTCTCAGCTTATTGGACGGGCATTAGTTGACCAGTACGGTGCTTTGAATGCTAATGAAATTGATAGGTTGGTTAAAACACTTTATTCCATACCACAAAAAGTGATTTATGCAATACTTAAGCCCCAACAGGATCATATTAGTGATATTATAAATAGTATTATCACATTTGTTAGGGAGAAGATGCCAGACGAAGATGTAAAAGATGATCATATTAAGCTATTACTGGGAGAGGTAGGCACCTTTATAGCTTTAGGTATAATGAATGATATTGCTTATAATGCTTCAAATGAGAATACAATCATAGCGTTAAGAAATTATAGTCCAAATAATATTAATTATAAAATTATGCTATTGATGATGGAGGAAAATGTAGGTATTACATCTGAATTTGTATCGAAAGCTATTGCATTGCGAAAAGAGTTAGACGACTGTTATTATGCCAAAACATTAATTTCACAAATCGCAAGAAAACATGTTATACTTACAGACAATATCGATCATAGACAGGTTGACAGGCTTGTATCTGGAAAAGTTATATCAACTAGCGGCAAAGCTACTTTACTGCTTAAGCAAGGTAAAAAGGGTAGAAGCTAAACATCGTGCCGGTCCTGCCCCGACTGGTCATTTTTGCCCTATAGATAATGACCTAACTATAAGGCAAGATCTAGCATGTCATATTGCCACGCTGACGATGTTTAGCCTTAGATAATTATATTCCAAATGGATGCCCTATATACATAAATGATTGTTGTATGTGGATTAAGGAAATATGATTGTACAGGATAGCGGCAAAAATGCTCTTTCTTGCTTGATGTTTTGTAGATTTCTAGTTGCATAATTGTGTAATAGAAAATTTTTGATAACAACTTAGATGGGTGCCCTTTTGCAATTGACATGTTTAAGTAAGGAAAGTGTAACTCTAAGGACATAAAAAGAGATACGATGGAACAACATATTAAGTTTTACAGTTACACATAAGTATGCATTATATGTATAATGCCCATATATATACTACAGCATAGCATATCAGATAAATTTACCTATAAGGTTGTAGGGAGGGAATGCAATGGGGAATAAACTTTATTTAAATATGAAAGAAGATCAAGTTGTATTATTTGCCGATATTCTTGGCTTTAGTGATGCTATAAAAAAATTTGAGTATGTAACAATGTGTGATAAAGGCGGTATAATTGTAAATTTCCCAAGAGTTTACCAAACATATGTAGAAAAATATTCCGTTGAGAAACAAAAAGATTTAGGGATTAAGTTGCTTTGGGTTTCTGATTCAGTTATCGTTTCGGCACCTTTAAAGAATGTGGATTCAATCTTTGCTGCATTAAATGACTTTACAAATAATATGTATAGTTCTAATTTAGCTTTACGAGGAGCGATAGCAGTAGGAAAGCTATACCACGAGAATAATGTATGGGGGCCTGCACTAGTAGATGCTGTAAGAGACGAGAAGGATAAAGCTAATTATCCGCGAATTATAATAAAGAAAGAACACTTTGATAAATTAAATGTAAATTCTAAATACAAAAAATATATCGTTGAATCTGATGTTGAAGGATATTATCAATATGAATTTTTTGATCAATATATAGGTGATATTGTATGCAAAAAGGCAAATACAATTGCAAAGCTATCTGTGTATATCAAATTCATTAGGAGCCAATATACTGAAAATGATTGTCCATCTGTAAAAAAAAGATATAAGTGGCTTGCCCAAAAATTACTGGATACGGTTAATAAACATAGCTCTTATATAGATGAGTATGTGCTTAAAAATAAAGAATTTATTACATTAAGCGGTGAAATTGAACGCTTGACAAGTCATATTCCGTTAAAATTATCTCTCGAAGAAATAGTTCATAATGGGGAGGATTTTTTAAATAATAAAACTATTTTATAATTGGCAACAAAGGAGCTAAAATTCGTTAGAGGGGTGAGTTAATATTGCTTAATTCTATTTTTGCTTTAGCTAGAACAGCGGTAGGATTTGTTTTGGGGTGGTGCAAAGAGATTATTCATAATAGACTTAAGGTATATCTATGTTTAAAAGATAGCAATTCGCTATGTTATATAGAAGAAAAGTGCAATGATAATGGCAATATTTCTGAAAAGCGCGCCTCTATTTTTGTGGCTAATAAGATTTCGCTTACAATAAATACTTGATATTCTTAATTTTTGTAAAGTAGGGACAGGTATTACAGACATATCAATACTGATACTGATATCAACAGGTAATGATCAGTTGTATTTTAGACCAATGGTTTACTACGGTATATATCATATGTTATTAAACAAAAACAAATTAGCGATTATTCTATACTTTTTAGCTTTCTTGAAAAAGAGGCAGCGGATTTTTATGGAAAGGAAAAGGATACAGTCTTCTATGAGGAAGCTCCTAAACAGTTAGAATCAATTATAGAAAAAGCCATTTTCTTTGAGCGGCATATTTTTAACGGATATTTTGAAGTGACTGATGGTCGGTATGAATTTGCTAAATCATGTGTTTATGAAGAAGATCAGGAAAACGATGTAACATTGGGGAAGAAGAGACGATTTGAATTCCGATCTAATATGATTAGCAAAGCTTGTGGCAATATAGATAAAGCCATGATTAAACTGCAAAAAAAGGTTGCAAAAGAACCATACTTTGGGTAACGGCAAGCTACAAAGCAAAGAACTAATTGGCGGTGATGAGTATTGAATTTTGATAAAAATGGTTTTATATTATCACATGATCAATTAATGAGAAATCAGGCTGTTGATATAAACAGGAATGATATTGAATCCCTGATCACAAACTTTGTTAGTGAAGAAGAGCGATGGAGTCAGGCCGTAAGAGATGAAGTTAAATATAGAGATAAAAATCCAGGCTACGGTAGAGATTATATTATTGATGAGTTTAGGATAAAGAACACTGCTGGGACAGTGGTAACAATGCCCTATGGTGATATGATTACTTTTAATAGTAGCAGGCATTTCTTTAGGGGTGAGAACCGTATTTACCCAAGCTCAATACCATCGTTGAATAGAAAGCTATTGTTCATGTCGAGTGAAGAGTATAAAGAGCTATATAGAGCTGTATCCAACTTGCGCATGTATCAGTTCTTTAAATTGATTTGGAATATACACATAGTCCCATACTGGGAAGCAAAATTATGTGATGTTAACTATAAGGCCTTGGCGCAGCATTATGGGTTTGAAACATGCTTACTTGATTTAACTAATGATTTTAAAACTGCTTTGTTTTTTGCTACTTGCTACTATGATAATGTAGAGAACAAGTTTTTCCCATTGACGAAAAAAATGATTGATGAGTCAGATGAAACAAGATATGGAATGCTATTTCATAGCCCAAATTGGTGTTTTGATTGGTTTAATACTGGCGGATTTATGAATTGGGCTTCATCGCATAAAATGGAGGAATTAGGGGAGCCGTGCACAATTGATAGCGGAAAACTTGATGGCTGTGCTTTACAGATTGGGTATCAACCTTTAATGCGGTGTCATTCGCAAGGTGCGTATGTGTTTCCAATGAGGGATAATGCTCAGCTTCAGATGAATAACAAATTTGAAAAATGGCGTTTTGAGCAGAGCGAAGAACTTTCAAATTATGTTTACGAGATGATGGATTGCGGAAGAATGGTTTATCCTGAAGAAGGTATAACTTCCATTTTTGATATTTTGGGTAAGATTCAGAAATCACATATATTTTCTGAGGATGATATTCTGTTTGTTTATGAAAATGAGAATATAGACAAGGCTTTGTTCCCGACATTGAATAAGTTTAGAAAGGCTTTAGAATTATTAGAAATACCGGTTGAAGGCGTTAAAAGGAAAATTGAATTAGTAAAAGAAGATGTCACATACCTTACGGATATGGCTAGATTGGAACCTATTAATGTGATATATAACAATATTAATATTGGGGCTCAAATAGGAGGTATGATTCACCAAAAGGGTCCACAGAAACGTTGGCGAGAAGAGCGCTGTAAACAAATATATGGAAAATTAATATAGAAGTTGACAGAGCAATTTGAGTTGTAAGTAGAGGGGAGGTACATCCACCAGATGAACAAATTAATCTTTACCGGAAAAACCACATCAATCCAACCACGAATAAGGCTAGCTCGTTCATTTGATGAAGCCTCTTATACATATTTAGGCTATGCCATTAAAATAGCTGGAATCATTGATAACTAACAAACCATATTCTCTATTGGCTTCGGCAAAGCAGCCCAAGCAAAGCATCAATTTAAAGTTAATGACATTATCTCCGGTGCATGTTTCCCTATATCGGATTCGGCCATGGAGCCGGTAGATTATTGTAAAGTATCGAAGTTAGCTAAGGCATCAGAAGGGGAGCAAGGTAGCACATCAGCTCCCTGGGAATTGGTGCCGCCGGAGTTGGAAGTTTACCAGGAAAGGGGACATCGGAGACTGGCAGCCAGGACATATGAAGTTAAATGCAGCAGCTGCATATGGGGGTCTAGGATGCCGGTAGAAATAATAGTTGAAAACTGGAATCCGAGAGGCCGGAGGAAGTACCGGTTTGAGACATTTTGTTATGGACCTTTTAGTGGCAAATTGTATAAGGCCTAGCCTAATCGGGAAGTTGAAGGTAAGAACGGGATGGTTTATGTGGAGGGAGATTGGGTTGATGAAGAGGCTACCGGGCATAGAGAGATGGATGAGTAGGCGTAGATATGGGGGTGGAGACATGGCTTCAATTGGAATGATTAATATCGGGGGAAGAGATGATTTAACCCAAACCATCGAATTCCATAGTGCAGTTGTTTTCTTACTAGATTCATTGAGTAAGATTAATAAAATATTCTATTTTCAAGATAATGAATGGGAATTAGAGGTCAAGTCAGGAAATCATTCAATCGTTGCACGTAGTCATTTAAAGTTATCTGTAGATGTGTTGCTGTCTAAGGGTTTCGAATTATGTCAACAGGCATTGGATATTCTTTCAGTTGAAAGAAAAGGAAATATGCAAATAAAGAAACCAGGTGAAGAACACATCGTTTTATTTATGGACCATGATAAGGTTATATTGAGGGAGAGCTCATTTAATGATTTATTCATGGGGGTAGAAGCTTCTATTACTAAAGTAGACAGGGATGGGAATATTATTCTGGATCCACCATCCCCGGAAATCAATTGGATACCGGCATTTCGTTTTTATCGTTTTTCACAGGCAAGTAATGATTTATTTGAGGCTTACCGCAATTTATATCTTGGTTTAGAAGCTATTCTTAATCAGATTTGCCCTAAAGGAAAAAGGGAACGAGAAAGGCAATGGCTTGAACGAGCACTAAATTTAATATCTGATAAAATCAGGCTACCCGAAATTATGAAAGATACCTCAGATCCGGTGGAAAGTTTTATTACAAACCAATATGTGAATGTTAGATGCAAGCTGTTTCATGCTAAAGGAAACAAAGCAATAATACCACACCAGGATCTTAACCCGGTTTTAATATCAAAAGCATATGCTAAATTGATAGCGATTTGGCGTGAAATAGCTACTGTATATTACAGCATACCCGGAGGCGGCGGAGCAATTACGAATATCGGGTTTAAATCCATGATGGATGCAGCATTTAAAAATGAATTTTCCTTTATAGCAACCAATGATAAAACCCCACCCAAAGATGAAGACGAAGGAATTAACCATGGGATGACCGACATCTATTCATATGATATTCAAGAATATGACAGCAACTCAATAGCTGGACAAGCATTATTAAAAGGGTACATGGAAAAAGCCAATATTACAAAAGTTAAGGTTGTTTATAAGACGGGAATAAAAGTAGGGGATATCTTATACTTAATTCACCTCATTCCAGATGGGCTTAATCTAACTGGGATAGATAGGTTTGAAAGTTATCAGACAGTAAGGCTAGTTAATAAAAGTCTAGGAAGATGATTTTTTAACCTATTAGGCGAATAAAGTAATAATTTATTAAAAGATTCTGCAAATTATTACCTATATATGATATGCTATTAAAAACCCGAGTTTGACAGTTGAAAAAATAAAAGAGCCGATAAATGTTGGAATAGCAAGGTTTATCGTCTCTTTGTTGTAATTTAAGAATGTTGTGTGGAAATAACCATTAAAAACTTTTTCTGCATTTTTTATTGAGTTCC
>CAZMPR010000002.1:0-6153 GCA_964568265.1 uncultured Clostridiaceae bacterium
ATCACACTGCTTAAATAAATAGGTGTGTCGTCATCATCATACCTAGCAGGTTTTTCTGCAGGAGTTTCTTCTTTCTTCTCCTCGCCTTTAACCGTCTGACCGCCTACGTCAGCTTTTACTCCGGCCGCTACCTCCACGGTTTTCGGTTTCTGCTCTATCTTAACTTCATCAGCTTTTATTACAGCCTTTTCTATAGTCCCTGTCCCCTTGATCTCTGTTTTTGCCTCTATAGTCGCTGCTTTTACAGTGGCTTCTTTTGCTACCTGAATCTCCGTATTTATTGCTGTCGGAGCAACAGTCAAGCTTCCCACTATACCGTCTATAATGCTGATATCAACACCTGGCGCTTCAATTATCAGTTCTTCGATATCTCCTTCAATCTCAATCTCCGCACCTTCTACGAGAGGCATTACCGTTACATTCCCAAAACCTTCCCCGGTAAGATCCTCCTGCCCAAGCTTTACTGAACCTTTTATATCTACATCGGAAACTGAAGAATTTCCTATAAGTACAATTCTTACTTTACCGTCTGTTTTTAAAACTACCAACGTACCGTTTAGATTAGAATTCTTAATCTTTATGCTGTTTATTCCGCCGCCTCTTACTATTGTATGCCCCTTAACCGTAACGTTATCCAATAACACATCGCCGTCACCTACACCGTATGCAATATAAAGATTGCCCTTGATTGTCATATCCTTCAACACGACACCTGGAGTGTTTATAACCATGCTTCCCTTAGTATCGCCTGTATATGTACCCGCCTTATACTTCAAATCTCCGGCTATATTGTTTATAAGTGTCACTGTCTCGGCCCTTGTTATACTGTCTTTTGGCGCCAATAGATTCCCCGGCTTGCCGGACATATAGCCGTTTTCTGCAAGTGCAGAGACGGCAGCCTGGCTCCAAAGAGCTACGTCATTATAATCCTTATATAATTTTAATAAACTCGTATTACCGGGATTCATATCAAAAGCTTTATAAAGAACAACCGCAGCTTCTTGTCTTGTAATATTGGCCAAAGGCATGAAGTTTCCTTTACCGTCTCCTTGTATAAAACCGGCCCCAACAGCCTTCATCACGTCTTCGTTATACCATTGCCCTTCCGTCACATCGTTAAAACCCACTCCACCTTTTTTAATGGGCTTCAGTACTCTGCTTACAAGGGACACAAATTCCGCTCTGGATATATTGTCATTCGGCCTTAACATTCCTTCGGTGCCTTTTACTATACCGAAATCAGCCCATTTTTCCATAACGTCCTTAGCCCAATGTCCTTCTACATCGGAAGGCTGTGCTGAAACAAAAATAAAATTAGAAAAAATAAGTACTATAATAAATGCAAATACCCATGTATATTTTTTGTTCATCTTTTTCTCCCCCTCAAAACTTTTTTAATAAAAATAATTGTAATAATACAATGCTTAAAACACACTATTAAAGTCTTTTATATTTTAAATAAAACACTGTTCATTTGTTCTATATTGTGTAAACAGTGTTATTTTTAACTCGGTTATCTGTTTTATTTATCGCCTGCATATTTAATTTAAAAAAACCATGGCACTTGAAATCAATAAAGGAAATATAATAATAGAAAGCAAAATTATAATCGTTTGCTTTTCTATTGGCGTTAAACGGTTTGACGCGTTTCTTTTATCATCGGATTTAAGCTTAAATAAAGCAGATTTTAAATTGCTGGCAAAACCCAATTGTGTCTTCTCCTTTTTTCTTAATAATTATAAATAAATCTATGTTTTTAATAAGATAAGTATAACAAAATTACAAAGTAATGTAAAGATAAAACTGCACAATATGCTAATAAATGCCGAATAGTGTAAAAAGCTGATAGAACTTAACATCGTTTTTTAAATATACTTTTTGATCTTTTTTTATTAAAACTGATGGGTTCGGCAATCCTTATTTCTTCATTTTTTATAACCGCTCTGGGATTAGTATATAAAAGCTTTTCTCCGGCAGCAGTTCCGGCAATACGTTGTACATGACTCAATGCATGGGATAAAACAGGTGTCCTGTACCTTGAAGAATGAGCATCGCTGGCAATAAAATGTACCATATTATGCTTAATCAGTAATTCCGAAAGCTTTTGATACTCCTTGCCCCAATTCCCTGTTAAACATGTACCGTTAATCTGAATTAAGCACCCTTCAAGTATGAAGTCATAAACCAATTGGGGCTCTTCAATTATTCGAGAATTCCTTTCCGGATGGGCGATTATCGGTATATAACCTTTTATTCTTAAGTTATAAAGCGCATCAAATAAAAAATTAGGTATATCTATCATAGAAAATTCTACTAAAACATACCTGCTGTTATTCAGACTGAAACACAGCCCATCTAAAAGCTGCTGAAAACTGTTAAGGGATAAATATATTTCATTACCCCTGTAAATCTTTAAATTTATACCTCTTTTATCCAATTCATTTGTTATTAAGTTTAGTTTATGCTCTATATCCTCATTATCCCAAACCCCTATATCATAATGAGGTGTAGCAATAATCTCTGTTATACCATCCTTTTCCGCTATGGAACACATCTCTACAGTCTCGTCTAAATCCCGGGCGCCATCATCAATACCAAATATTAAATGATTATGAATATCTATCATAGAATCCGCCGGCCTTTCTTTTTGGCCTTATGTTCAGTATCATCATAATAACCGCCGGCATAGTAATAATTATATTTATAGTACCCGCTGCCTTTAGCCGGCACTTTATTTAACACTGTTCCCAAAATATTGGCTTTAACATTTAACAGGAGTTCTTTTGCTCTTTGTGCGGCTTCTATTTCCACATTTCCCGAGGACACTACCAGTATTACACCATCAGAATATGTTGAAACAATAGCAGCATCGGTAACAATACCCACCGGGGGTGTATCCAATATTATATAATCAAACTTTTCTTTTATTGCTGATACCATATCTTTTATCTTACCCGAGCCTACAATTTCCGCCGGATTAGGCGGTATAGGACCGCCGGTCATTACATATAAATTAGGCTGCTCCTCAATAGCAAAAATATGTTCTTCCCAAGGCAAAGACTCGGCTAATATATTAGTCAACCCTATATTATTAGGAAGCCCGAATATTTTATGAATCTCTGGTTTTCTCAAGTCAGTATCAATAATCAGGACCCTGCTTCCTACCTGAGCCAAAATAATTGCAAAGTTTGACGTTATGGTACTTTTGCCTTCAAAAGGGCCTGCACTTGTAATAACCACGGATTTTATACTCTTATCTATATTAGAAAACATCACATTGGTTCGTAGAGTCCTGAAAGCCTCTGCCAAAGTCGACTTTGCACCGCTGTTCAAAATAAGCATATTATTTACCATTCGGATTCACCTCCATATAAGGTATAACCCCCAACACAGGCAACTCTATATATTTTTCAATATCGTCCGGGGTTTTTATTGTATGGTCCAAATATTCCAATAATAAGCTTAAACCCACACCCACCATCAAAGCCAAAACAAAAGCAATACCTATATTAAGCTTCGGTCTCGGTCTTATCGGTGATTTCGGCACAATAGCCGGATCAATAATCTCTACATTTTCTACCTGCATAATCTGAGCTACTTCGCTTTTAAAAATATTGGCAAGATTATTTGCAATGGAAGCAGCTGTCTCGGGGTTTAAATCCGTTACCTTGATTGTCATCATCTGTGTGTCGCCTACAGTTGTTACAATGATTTTCTTCTGAAGCGCTTCTATAGAAATTCCAAGATTGAGGTTATCTATTACCTTTTCCGACACCATCCTGCTCTTGGCTATTTCACTGAAAGTTTTTAATAATTTTTGATACATGGTAATATCACTAAGCTGCAAATCTTTAGTTTCGGTATATAAAAAAGTATTACGGCTGCCTACTATTATAGTCGTTGAAGCTTGATACTGCTTATCAAGAATAAAAAAACTGGCAAAGGCACTGGATACCACGGATAAAATCACCAATATAAGTATAATTGCTAATCTTTTTCTGAGAATAAAAAAAATTTCTCGAAGTTCTATTTCTTCATATTGCATTTATGTACCCCCAATACAGAATTATCAGCACCCTTTATATATTTGTCGTTTTATGTATTTTTATTATTTTAATTGTCACATCAACGTTATACTACATTATTAAGGTTGCTCTGTCAATAATATTTAAAGGCCTCGTCCCATTGCTTAAATTTAAATTATTTGGTATAATTTGAGCATAAAAATAGAATTAAATAACAAAGATTGTTGCTGAAAAGATACAAAAAATGCTGCCCTGAAACATCAAAAAATTTCAAAACGGAAGGAGAATATTATGTTCGTTAAAAACAGAATGACGAAGAACCCGCAAACTATATCATCCAATACATCTATCTCTGATGCAGTGGCACTTTTTAAAGAAACCAATTTTAAGAGATTCCCCGTAGTGGATAACGGTAAGCTTGTCGGTTTACTCACAAAGTGGGATATTCAGACTGTTTCGCCGACAAAGGCTACATCTCTCAGTATATTTGAGGTTCATTATTTCTTATCCTTAATTACCGTTAAAGATGCCATGACAAAAAAAGTTGTCACCATAGAAGCTGATGCTTTATTGGAAGAAGCGGCAATTTTGATGAGGGAACACAAAATAAGCACTCTTCCGGTAATGGAAAACGGCAAATTGGTAGGCATTATCACAGAAAGCGACATATTCGCTGCCTTCATAGATTTATTGGGCTTCAAAGATAAAGGCAGCCGTATCACTGTTGAGACAAAAGATGTTCCCGGCGGTATTGCCGTTATTTCCGACATATATTCTTCTTTACACATTAATATAACCCATATAGCACTGTTCGAAGGCAACGGCATAAGAGACTTGGTAATAAGAGCACCTATAACGGATTTAACCGATGTGGAGAGAATGCTTAACGAAAAAGGCTATAAAATAAAGCATGTTCTTATTACAGAATAACAAGGAATACACCCGGAGGATCATCCTCCGTGCTACATAGGTATATATCAAAATAAGCTGAATAAAGAAGACACACCTTGGATTTTATACTAAGGTGTGTTTTTTTTAATAAGAACATGACTTAAGTAAAGCCTCATTCGTCGTCACCTGATTGGGTAGCAGGTGATTGCTCTTTTTCAGATTTAACAGTTAGTGATTTCTGAATTTTATCGGCACTATGTTCAAGTGCTACAAAGCGATCAAAGTCGCTTTCAAATAAACGATCTTGTATAATACGATATTTTTCAAACTCTGTCAGTGCATGCAACTTGGCAATCTCTGCAGAAACCTTGCCTGCATCTTTTAATAAACCATACTCGAACATTTCAATAAACCTATTCAGACGAATTTCCCAATCCGCCATTGTCATCGGGATATGGCGAAGTGCCATGCTTTCCCCAAAATCAATATAAGCAGAAACCATACGCTCCATCTGCCCAAGTTCAAACTCACTAAGGTAGTTTTTAGCGATAAGAACGTCAGATTTATGGATTTTACCACTCGGAGCACCATCCCAAGTTGTAAGACCCATGTGTAGATATTCTGCATTGGCACGATGCACGATAACTTCCGCTGCTGTTTGACCATGAATCGCAAAATGTGTTTTATTCTGAACAGTAGCGAAGAAACGCTTTGTAGTTGCCGCTGTTTTATCATAATCAAGTGCAGTGGCGTAAAGATCGGTTATTTTCTGATAAAATTTACGCTCCGACATCCGTATTTCACGAATCTTTTCAAGCTGGCGCTCAAAGTATTCTTTTGTCAGGATAGAACCACCGCTTTTTAATCGTTCTATATCCATGGCCCACCCTTGAATGGTATAATCTTTCACGATTATATTTGCCCACTTACGGAATTGCACCGCACGCTCGTTGTTCACTTTAAAGCCTACAGCAATAATCATTTGCAGGCTATAATGCTCGACCTCACGAGAAACTTCGCGCACTCCTTCATTTTGAACTATAAAGAATTTCTTTATAGTTGCCTTCTTTTCAAGCTCGCTGTCAGCAAATATTTTCTTTATATGCTGACCGATGTTTTGAACACTTACGTCATAAAGCACCGACATCATTTTCTGTGTCAACCAAATATTTTCGTCCTCATAGCGCATTTCAATGCTCTGCTTATCGTCTCCTGACGCTGCAACGAATGTAAGATA
>CAZMPR010000002.1:6253-31158 GCA_964568265.1 uncultured Clostridiaceae bacterium
ATACAAATTATATTTGTTTTACGTAAATTATTTTCATTTTACACAAATATATATACTTTTATGAAAGTATTATTATAGAATACACCCGGAGGATCATCCCCCGGGTGCTTTACTTCTTACATATATGCGGTCCAACCACCGTCTACGGCAATACATTGACCGTTAATAAACGAAGAATCATCGCTTGCTAAAAACACGGCAACCTTTGCTATTTCGCACGGCTCGGCAATTCTTGGGTTGAGGCTCTGTCCTATCCCGGCTAATTGAGCCCCGTTCCTGTTTATATTCTTCATGTACTCGCTTGCCGCTATCTCTGTGCTGATAGCACCCGGGCAGATGGCATTGCAACGTATATTCTTTTTTGCATACATATAACCCGTATTTTTCGTCAGCCCCACTACAGCGTGTTTACTCGCCGTATAAACGGCCCCCGCAATCCCGCCTTTCAGCCCGCCTACTGAAGCAATATTAACTATTATGCCGCCGCCCGCTGTTTCAAAATGCTTAATAGCTTTGCTCATGGATAAAAATACGGATTTGGTGTTAATATTCATTACTTTATCATACATTTCTTCCGATGCATCTCCTACCGGGCTCATGTCATCCATGATACCGGCATTATTAACTAAAATGTCCAGCTTACCAAATACGTCTATTGCCTCATCCACCATCTTTTCTATATTGTCTTTGATTCTCAGGTCAGCGGAAAAAGCAACCACTTTGCCTTCAAATTCTTTTGTATCTTCAACAAGCTGTTCCAGTCTATCAGCTCTTCTTGCCACAGCAAGGACTTTGGCGCCTTCTTTAGCGTAGAAATATGCAATTTCTCGGCCCATTCCGGAACTTGCTCCGGTGACAATCGCAACTTTACCCTTCAGCTTCATCCTAACCCTCCTTAAATCAATTATTTTTTTATAGTATTAACCTAAAGCAGTGCATATATTTTATCATAACTCCCAACATAAACCCCAAACCACCACTTATAGCTAAGATTTAATTTTATGTTTGGTGATACCGGTTCATCAGATATGAAAGGCTCATCCCTCAATGTCTTCTTTAATCATATTTAAAGTCCTTAATGCAGCTTCAACTTTTTTCGGTGTGTCCCCTATAAGTTTTAACGGTGCTTCCAAACCATTGTTTATTTCCGTTAACTGCCTTTCCGCCTCCAATATTTTTTCCAGGTATGGCATAGATTCTTCTATTTGTTCATTTTTCAGAAGGTATTGTGCAATCTGATAGTTCACATCTATCTTCATCTCATAAGGCGGTACCACCATAGGTTGGTGTAATATCCTTTCATCAGCTAATGCAACAGCCTCGTCAAACTCACCGACAGCAAGGAGCATATTGCATATAGTAGGAGAGTAATCATGATTATAAGGCTCATATTTTTTAATCTTTGATAATTGTTCCTTAAAAGATAAATAATACTTCTTATCATTAGTCTTTCTTAATTGATTGTTTAAAACCTGAGCCAAATCATATCTGTAATTTGCATTAAATCTATCAAACTTGCCTGCTTTTTCAAATAGTGCTATTGCCTTGTCTATATCCTTATTACCCTTAGCATTATCCACAGCCTGTCCCCCTAATTTAATACCGTAATATACGGAGGATGAGAAAATAACTATAACAAATGATAATACTAATAATACGGGCTTTGATAATTTCATAAACGGTTTATTGAACCTTATGATGCCTTCATGGCTGTTCAGTATTCCAGCAAGCATCCATAGCAAATATCCCACCGCAACCAATGATAGATTAAAATCTATAGCTGAGTGCAGGAACAAAAGCATGGCAGCTAAGTATATATGTAAGTAGCCGGACTTATCGGCAATACATTTTATCATTCCTCTCACAAGCAAAAGCAGTACTGCCGCTAACGCTATTAATCCTATTATACCAACTTCTACCGCATATTGAACATAGAAATTGTGAGTTTCCGTGGTATTATAGGGAATAGACTGATACTGACGATATAAGTTTTTCCATGCCCCTCCACCGGCTCCGACCATTGGATAATCTTTAAGGATATTTAAACCGTCTTTCATAAATATTATTCGCAAAGAGACATTTCTCGTTTCAAAATTTATATCCTTCATTCTGTTTGCAATGGCATTGGGTATAAATCTTAATAAGATGGGCTCTTTTGTTATAAAAAATGAGATTATTATAAGCACGAGAACAGCAAAAAAGGTTAAAAGAATTATATTTATCCGTCTGCCGGAAAGACTGATATTTAATCTATCTTTTATAAAATATATAAGATAGATTAAAGCAGCGGATAGGATTATGCTTATAAAATAATGGCCCCCCACCGTCTTTAGTTCAGAATCGGCTAAGGTGTAGAATTTATAGATAAGCATCAAACTGGATAAGAAGGATGTAGACATACCAAGTATATATTTCAGCTTTGACCTTGCATCTATCAGCAGAAAGTTTAGTACCAATACACCCGCTAATACCAAATATCCCCCACGGGAAAGGGTAAATATAAAGGAAGAGACAAGGGCTGTGAGGACAGCTTGGTATATCATTTTCAACTTTATGTTTTCTGTATTAATAAGCATATTGATGGCAAGAACGATGCCTATCCCGAGAACGGATGCAGTTGTATTGGGATATTGATATAAACCGAACAGCCTTTTGCTTACAAAAGCACCTTGAAGCTCTATTATACCCATCAGATCAAGAAAAAAAGTTGAAGATAATAGGAAGGCAGAAAGTATAATTACGTTTATAAATATATCTTTATTTCTTATATCGGATTTAATTAAGCTATGGGTAAGCTTATAAAGTATAAAGTAGCTTGAATATATTAAAATCGAATCAAAAGCATCTTTAGAATTGGCAGCAAATAAAAAGGATAGTACATAGGCTGAAGGAATTGCCAAAACGGCTATGTCCATATATGTATCTATTAAAATAAATGATTTATCAAAACACTTATATAATACGTATATAGAAAATATGACTGATATAAATAGTATTGCAGGAATATAGTTTTTACGGAAAAACAAGCCGCGATAGAAGGGGACAATAAGAATAAAGGCTGTTATTAGAATAGTGAAAATCATATTTATAGCCTTGCTATCATATTTTATCGATGCTGTAAGTTTACCTGTAAAGGTTTTTTCTTTTCCCTTGGCTGCCTTTTTATCATCAATACCCGCTTTAGATTTAGCTTTTGCCATTTGCTGCACCCCTTGCATATATTTGATTTACAGTTTATATATTATACTAAAAATGTAGATTTTACAATTACATTGGCAAGAATTGCAGCGAGATTTATAGAAATGAGGAATAAAAAAGAGCCCGCAAGGGGCTCTTTTTTGTGATTGAATTATTCAGCTAAGTTCGTGCCTTGGAAGTAATATTTACTGTCATCACCTTTTAGTTCATTATTTACAACGTCTTTAATTATATTATTTCCTGTTTTAGGCTTTACAAACGTCAATTCGTATTCATACCTTGCTTCAAGTGCCTTTGCTAAAGTTAATTCTAATATGTCTCCATCACTGTTAAGTGCAATAGAACTAATTGTAATTTCTTTATCCAGATCATAGTTTCTTAGAGTAAAGAAGCTTACCGGATAGCTCACATTTGCAATCTCTTCATCAAATACTACCTTTACAACCATTCTATTCTTTGCTACAACATCATCAATATACGGTTCATTATCGTCTTTAAACTCACCTGTTAGCACTGTCATAGGTGTACTGTCTACTTTAGTATCCTCTTCTGCTGCTACTCCATAATAATCTTCGAATATATCTGCAAATTTAAATTCATAATCCTTTGAATCTATGATCTTTCCGTTGGCTACAAATTCTACTATGTTTCTATCGGTTGTATCTACACTAATAGTAAATGTCAGGTCACCTTCATTTATCGAAGTAACTCCGGTTTGTAACTTAACATTCTTAGACATGGTTACTTCAAAGGTTCTGCCATCAGTTTGTTCGTAGTTTTCCATATAGGGTTTTTCTATTTCCTTATCTGAACCCTTAAACTCAAACTCACCTAATTCGAAACTTGATGCCAAGAACGGATTGTCTTTTAAGTCTTTAATTCCGCCATCTACATCGGAACCGTAAACAACCTTATAGACTGCATAAGTAACGGCTGGATCCAATCCATCATCGCTAAGATCAGCATAGAATTCAACAACTGTATCGTCTTCTACTAAGTCTCCATATTCTAATGTTGCTGCTACAGTTGTTCCCCATTTATTATCGCTACCTAACGCCACTAATTGAAGCTCGGCATTTGCATCAACTGCAACCTTTTCATCAAATGCCAATGCTACCACATACTTATTTGCTACATCTACATCTTCTAATTCCGGACCATCGTTATCCCACTTTTCAGACCAAGTATCTAAATTTTCCTTGTAGTATAACACATTGCCGGCTATGTCTTCAACACCGTCAACAGTTACCTTGTAATAAGGTTTTGCTGGTGATGCGAATCCATTAATCAATTCTGCAACTGTTAGTGTAACAGTCTTAGCGGTTTTATTATACTTAGCTTTTGTAGGAGCTCCTATTCCCTTTGTTATCTCATAATTTGATATGTTTTCTGCAGTAGATTTATCTAATTCATCATTGAATGTTAATAATATTGTGTTTTTCCCAGTAGCTTTTTGTCCAGTTAATCTGGCAGACTTAAATTCACTGGCATAGGCTCTTACTGTTTTCTTATACTCAGACTTCATTTCATTGCCAAACTCATCAATGATATCGAAAATCTTTAATTCATATCCTTTATCTGTTTCCATTTCTTCAACAGTAAGAATAGCTTTAAACTCTTTTAATTCGTCTCTGTATTTTTCTATATCAACTATATCCAAATCTTTTAATTCATAATTATTCAAGTCTAAAGCACTATCTGCATCAATTCTGCTATCGTCAGTAAATACTACCAAAATTCTATCTGGAGATAGCACCCTAACATCACCAACTTTTGGACCGGTTTTATCTTCAGCAAGACCTTTAAATGTCTTGGAAGCGGACCTTGTCATGACATTAGCTACTTTTCTCTGGTCTGCAATATTATTTATAGTAAGTTTGTAGTCTTTGTTCTTTTCCATGGGCTCTGTAACTATAGTAACATTATCCTGATAATCTTCATCCTCATCCCAAGTTACAGATAGTATCTCTATAATATCTCCGTCAGTTTTATTTAACTTGATCTCATAATTATCTATGTCTTCAGCTGTTTCCTGTGTAACCTTCTCAGTAAAATTAACTACTATCCTTTGGAAAGTCTCTCTCTCTATTTCGCCTTTAATTGAAGGTGCAGTAAAATCAAAGTTAGTTCTAAATGATTTTGAATCAGATTTCTTTGATGCACCATCAATTGATTTTATGTTTGCTACTTTGACTGTGTAATCAGTCCTATTCTTCAGGCCTTCAGTAGTAAGCGTAACTTTGTCACCATCAACTTCAGCTTCTACTACTTCTACACCGGCTATTGAATAATTATCAACATCTGTGCCTGATGCAAGATCAATCTTCTTGGTAAATTTAATAACTACTTCATCTACATCTTCACTTTTTGGTTTGCCATCAATTTCGGGTGCTCCTGAAACCTTTGCAATACCGGTAAACTTGAAAGTTTTTTCACCAACAACCAACTCATATAATTTACCTGATTTCATTGCTTCTGTTTCAAGCCTTACAAGTTTTTCACCTGCGATAGCAGCATCTTTAATTTCTAAGCCTTCAATAGCATAGTTTCCAAGATTTGCTGCTGCTTCGTCAACTGCTGCCTTGAATTTTACTTCTACAACAGTGTTACCGATAGCGTTTGCTTCTTTAACTTCTACTTCAGTTACTGCCGGGGCTTCTTTTACGAAGCCTGCTGCTACAGCTTTGCCTTCGTCAACTTTGCCTGCTTCTACCAAAACGTCAATCCAAACCTTGCCGTCTTTATTCTCGGCTTTTAAAGCTCCGACTACTGCTTTGGCAAGTCCGTCAACTGTTAACTTTTCAGCGTTTTCAGGTTTTAGACCGATTTCTTCTGCAAATGCTATTGTCCCGTCCCAAGCGAAATCTCCTACTACTTCACCTGTGGTTTGCTTGTAGCCCAAGCTTTCCAATAATACTTTATAAAGCATTTGTTCAGTGAAAATAGCATCTGGGTTAAATGCGCTACCGTCTCCTGCGAAACCGACTTCCGGATTCGCTTTCAGGTATGCAAGGATGTTTTTGCCTTCTGCCCATGCCATATTCTCTGCATCCGGGAAATTTTCGACTCCGTCAAACTCTAATGCTTCTGCATAAAGACCTTTTAACTTAAGAACCATTATTGCTGCTGTGAGTCTGTTTAGTTCTTTTGCTGTGTACTCTGCAGTAACGCCGCCGCCATCGCCTTCAAGTACTCCTAATGTACCTAAAGCTGCTGCTTCGTCACTAACTGCAACGACTTCTTCATCTGCAAATACAAATGATATTGTTGAGAATACCATTGCAAATGCAAGAATGAGTGCTAATGTTTTCTTCATTGAATCGCCTCCTAATAATATTTTTTTAATAAGCCCTCGAGGGACTATTAGCTTTTTTTTCCTTGGTAACAAAGGAAAAATAGAGTAACCGTGTACTCTATTCGTAATTATAGCAACATATGGTTAATGAGTCAATTGGAGGAGAGAAAGTGTAACAATAATGTAATATTTAACATTTAAGTGGAGGTCAGGCTTGAATAATTATCTTATTTTATAACACATCTTAACACACGCGTGTGTTAAAATACAATAACTAACGCACGCGTGCGTTAAACCGTGCGTTAGAATCAAAAAGGTCAAGCTTGATACATCGGTATTATATGTGCCACGAAGGGGATAATATAAAAAAGAGGATATTGTAAATCATATGTTCATATATTGCTTGACATCTGCTTTACATAATATTATACTGTACTTGTCAGGAAGGAGTTGATTTTATGGCACAGACAATGGTAAATTTTCGCATGGATGAAGAACTGAAAAAAAACGTTGAAAAAACATGTGCAGACATGGGAATGAGCATGACAACTGCTTTTATGATTTATGCAAAAAAGATTGCAAGGGAAAAGCGTATACCATTTGAAATTACCGCTGATCCGTTTTATTCAGAAAGCAACATGAAACACTTGGAAAAAATAGTTGCAGATATTAATTCAGGAAAAGCAAGACTTGTTGAGCATGATTTGCTTGAGGTGGAGTAATGAAATTGTTATGGGAAGAGAAAGCCTGGGAAGAATATTGTTACTGGCAGACACAGGATAAAAAGACATTAAAACGGATAAACATCTTAATAAAAGATATACAGCGCAATTCTTATGAAGGCATTGGGAAACCTGAACAGCTAACGGAAAACCTTACAGGTTGGTGGAGCAGACGCATTAACGAAGAGCACAGAATTGTCTATTGCGAAAAAGACGGAGCAATTATTATTGCCTCTTGCCGTGGTCATTATGATGATTAATTTGGTGGTCTTAGTCAATGTCGTTCGGTAGTTTTTGACGTTTTCAATCGGTGGTTTTTGATGTTTTCAATCGGTGGTTTTTGAAAACTAAAGGGTCAGGCTTGAATAATTATTATTCTTGATAATTATTCAAGCCTGACCCCGATAATCTATTCCTACAAGCTGTTATTTTCCGTATTCCAATGCGGCTTTGATGAAGTCGCGAAATAGCGGCGCCGGTCTGTTGGGTCTGGATTTGTATTCCGGATGGAATATGCATCCTATAAACCATGGGTGATCCTTTAATTCGATAATCTCAACTTGACTCCCGTCAGGTGAAATGCCACTGGATATAAGATTGCAGTCATCAAATTTATATATATTTTTAAATTCGTATTTGTGCCTATGGCGCTCGGATATTTCATCTTCTTTGTATGCATCATATGCTTTGGTGCCTTGTGTGAGCTTGCATGGATACAGACCAAGTTTCATTGGCTTTTCGCTGCAGTTTTCCGAATCATCGGAAACACAGGTATTTGGGCAATAAGATCCTTCGCTTCGCTCAGGATGACAGTGTGTGGTAATTTCAGGATGACAGTTTTGCGAATATTCCTTTATTGCCATTTCCATACCCAGGCATATGCCGAAGAAGGGTACTTTGTTCTCACTTGCATATTTGACGGCTATACGCATACCGTCTATGTCATTGCAGTCAAAACCTCCGGGTATCAGTATCCCATCAATATCCTTCATTTCTTCTTTTATATTATCTTTATTAAGATCCTTTGAGTTTATCCATTTTATATTTACTCTTGCATCGTTCGCTATACCGCCGTGACATAAAGCCTCAGCTACAGACAGATAGGCATCGTGAAGCTCCACATATTTACCTACTATGGCAATGTTGACTTCATGCTTGGGATGCAAGATTTTATTTACTATTTCAGTCCATTCCTCCAGTTTTGGATTCTTACTTGGCAATGAAAGTTTTTTCACCACCATGGTATCAAGTCCTTCTTTATTTAATAGCAAAGGCACTTGATACAATGTATCCGCATCGGTATTTTGGAATACGGAACCACTATCCACATTACAAAAAAGCCCGATTTTATCCTTCATTTCCTTGGTCAGAGGTTTTTCCGTCCTGCAAACTATTATGTCCGGCTGAATACCTATGCTTCTCAATTCTTTTACGCTGTGCTGTGTGGGTTTTGTTTTCAGCTCTCCGGCTTTATGAAGGTATGGCACCAAGGTCACATGTATAAACAATACATTCTCCGGCCCCACTTCATATTTTATCTGTCTTATGGCTTCAAGGAAGGGCAAACTTTCGATGTCGCCTACGGTGCCTCCTATTTCAACGATTACTACATCGGGTTCGGCGTCTTTGCCTACTTTGTATATTCTGGATTTAATTTCGTTGGTTATATGGGGTATTACCTGCACCGTGCCTCCCTGATAGTCACCTTTTCGCTCTTTATTTATAACTGTCCAATAGACTTTGCCTGTGGTTATGCTACTGCTTTTGGACAGGTTGGTATCGGTGAATCTTTCGTAGTGGCCAAGGTCTAAATCCGTCTCCGCACCGTCATCCGTTACAAATACTTCCCCATGCTGATAAGGAGACATGGTACCCGGGTCTATGTTAAGGTAGGGATCGATTTTTTGTATTATTACTTCTAATCCTCTGTTTTTTAAAAGTCTCCCCAAGGAAGCTGCAGTGATGCCTTTGCCTAAGGATGAGACGACGCCGCCTGTGACGAATATGTATTTCATTGATTTTTCACTCCGTTCATGTGTAATTCCTACGAATTTTATCAACTGTTTCACATTTTAATTATAACTTATTCAGTTTATACTTACAAAAAAGAAAATTCAATATGCCATAAAATCATATTGAATTTTCGTTATCATTTATAACAGTTTTTGTAGTTCTTTTACGGCTGCTTCCAATTGAGTGTCTTTTATTTTATCATTTACTGTTTTATTATATAAATCCAATATTCTTTGCTGGTTTTTTTCGTTTATATACTGTACTCTTTGATGACCGTTTTCTCTGAACAGGTCATTTACGGCTTTTAATGTTTCTTTTCCCATTACTCCGTCCAATCTTATATTGTAACCCAAGTTTATAAGGCGCTGCTGTATCCCGTATACATCCAGGCTGACCGTGCCTACACGTATATTCTTACCCGGGGTTACTTTTGCCAAATCCGCTTGGGATCTTATTGGCTCTACCGCCACATCCGGTTCTATGCCTTTGCCGTCAATATGAATTTTGTTTCTTGTCATGTATTCCGCTATCGTTATTTTTATTCCGCCGCCGTTGGAAAGATAGGATATGTTCTGAACCGTGCCTTTGCCATAGGTTTTGGTACCTACTATTATTCCGGCTTTTGAATCTTTTACTGCACCGGCCAATATCTCCGATGCCGAGGCGGAGCCTTCATTTACCAATACGGCAATTTTAAAGGGAGCTTCTTTTAATTTTGAATAGAAGGTTTCATCGTTTTTATCGGCTTTTGCATCTATATGGACTATGGGGCCTTCGGGGATTATTTGCTGGCATATCTTAACCACGCTGTCCAATAGACCGCCGGGATTGTTTCTGAGATCTATTATAAGGCCTTTTTTATTTCCCTTTTTATATTCTTCCATTACTTCTTTAAAGTTTTTTTCAGTGTGCTCATTGAATTCGGTAAGTCTGATATAGCCTATTCTTTTATCCTTTATTTCATTTTCGGCCTTTCTGCCGTAAAGGGTTTCTTTTTTTACAGATTCTGTTTTTATTATGGCTCTGATGATTTCAATATATGTGACATCTTGTTGCCCCGCCTTGATTACACCTAACTTTACTTTTGTGCCGGCTTCGCCTTTTATAAGGGTTACAGCCTTGTCCAGGGCATAGTCTTTTATATCCGTATCATCGACAGATATTATTTTGTCCCCGGTGCTGAGTCCTGCTTCATGGGCCGGGGTGCCTTCTATAGGAGATACTACGGTGATTCTGTCGTCTCTTCGTTCTATGGATACGCCGATGCCGCCAAATTCGCCGCTGGTAAACTCCGTCAGTTGCTTGAATTCCTCGGGATCCAAATAGCTGCTGTGAGGGTCAAGGGTCTTGAACATACCGTCTATGGCGCCACGAATTAAGGTTTCATCATCCACTTCTTTGTAATAATCGGATTTTATAATTTGCATTAATGATTCTATTGTGTCTATTGTATCGGGATTTTTTGGAGCCATGGCTGCGACTCCAAATATGGTTATTACTATTATTAACAGAATGGTTAGTATTCTCTTTTTCATAAATATCGCTCCTCTTCTTGGTTGCGTGTTATGTGTGATCCCGGATTGGAAAGTTTCACCACATTATATTTATTTCACATTTTTTGTTTACTTCTTTTATTATTGTTGTACAATATAGGTGTAGGTAATCGTTACCGCTTGGTGCGGTTATCCTAGGTTGTTAAAATTGTTTAACCACCCTGATTACGGCAGGGTGGTTATTTTTTTCTGAATTTCAGAACTGCTATGATAAGCATACTGAACATTATCATCAATGATAGCGTCTCATATGTATTCATCATAGGCGTCACCTTCTTCTTAAGAAAGTGATAACCGCACCCTGCTTCATCCGACTACCTTCTGTTAGTATATTATCACAGTGGGTTTTTTTCATCAATAGGGTTGAAGATGGCAAGCTGAATTGGCATAAAGGAAGAGGGAACTTGATTTAAGCTCCCCCATTTGAAAATAAAAGGTTATTTTTATAATTTGTAAAAATAAGGTAATCATTCAAGCCTGACCCAGATGCCGATATCCCTTTTTCTCATGGCTCCAATCTTCGAACAGCTCATCTTCACGAATCAATGCTTCATATGGTGGTTGAAGAAAATCAATTATTACTTTTACTACATGTTTAAAATTAAGCCTATACTTCAAAACTTTATTGCAAAAATTATCCCACCGCTTTAGAACACTATCATTATTTGCCAGCCTATAAATTATAGCAACTGAATCCTTTTCGTATGATGTGCCCCGATTAGTTAGAGTTTCGTAAATCGCTTCCTGAAGTTTTCTACCCTCAAAATCAAACGTTGTTGCTAAATAATAAATATCGTAAAAATCTTTCATGCGACCCGTAGCTTCCATTAAAACGATAATAGCATCAAGCTTTTCAGCTACAGTAGACTCTAAAGAATAGGTTAAAATTTTAGGTTTATCAAACCCCGCCAATATTACCGGCAGTGTTCTTTCAACGGCGGAAGGCACAATAACATCCCCAACACCAAAATCAATACTAAAAGGCGCTCTTGTCCTGCCTATATGACCGGTTAAATTGGCTCTAATACCATGATATTCTTTTACTTCACTTATAGTTTCTAATCTCCTGATTTCGAATTTTAAAAAGTCATTTTTAGCGGGTAGGGAAATAACTTCGCTAATTAACTTCCCTATGGCATTTATGTCATTTGAATAATTCTTTAATAGATAATCTGCATCCACAGTAGGCCTGGTAGTAAAACCACTAATTGAATATAATAAGAAGCCACCTTTTAGAATAAGGTTATTCCTATAATTGGACTGTGACAATCTTCTAATAAATTCTTCTTGGAAAAAAAGAGTTATCAATTGTTGGAGTGAGATACCTTGTTGTCTTGCTTTATTCTTTAATTTTGCTAATACCGAGGCCGCTATATTCTCCATTACAACCACACTCCGATATACGTCTGCGCTTTATTTTTTATATTAAATACTTCAGCGTATTCAAATAACCGTCTTATATTTTTCTTTTGGTCTTTAACGTAGCGTTGAATGGCATTATTAAACACCTCTTTCTCAAGTTTGTTTTCGTAACGAAGAACATCACATATGGTGCGATCCCTATTATATATCCTGACCCCCACTCCGTCTACCTGTATTTCGGCTATGCCAATATTTATAAATTTTGGTTTTAGGTAAAAAGGTTCTATTAGGGGATAATCAATATCATATTTGGTCTTTTGGCTATCTTTATCCACTGCTATTTGCCAGGCATATGGTATCCTATCCGTATATTCATAATAAAAAAGTGCACTTTCCAAAAAAATTACAGCATCAGGAAACAATCTTGCTATAACAACCTCTTCCTTCGGAATATAATCTGTTAGTTCATAGAAGCCGTGTTTTATTCTAGAAATTATACTTTCCTCCATCAGCTTGTTTATTTGACGACTTGAATATCCCAAGCCATTAAGCTCTGATGTTCTGAGTATCCCTCCCCTTTTTATAGATTCTTTTTTTAGCTCATGAATTACAATCATAACTTTACACCCCAATGTCCGCTTTAGTTTTCAGAAGCGGTCTTTTAAGTGCATTTTACCATATTATAACTTAAGGCACAAGAAGAGAAGATGAGAGTCAGGTTACATTAGGTAATTATTCAAGCCTGACTTAGCAATTCCTTTGTCTTACATGCTAAATAAAGAGGTATATTGGTAATAAATCCGCTTCTCTGATAGTTACGCTTGGAAAATCTTATAGCCCAATCAGGTTTATTTTCGTTGACAAATCGTTTAAATGGCCGTGCAGCTTTGTTTTCGCCGCCTTTTACCTCTATGGGAATAATATTTGTTTCATATTGTTGTAAAAAGTCTATTTCCCCTCTTTTGTCAGCAAAATACCGGGGTTCAACATCGAATTGTTCTCGAAGTTGCTGTAAGATATAATTTTCAGTCATCGGTATAAAGATAAAGACGAATACATTGATATCTCTCTTTTCCATGTGTTAAGATAGTAATACGAATTACTGGGTCTGAATAGTTTTTTCTGATTTGAAAGGATTATTTTATGAAACGATACAGTTTAGTTTATAAAATAGCAATTATTTATTTAGCGGCAAATCTTCTTATTTTTGCTCCGCTAAATAAGTATATTTATAGCAATGTCAGCAGCCTTTATACTGTTTTTCAAAACAGCAGCAGGCTGTTCAAGTATGACTGGATGCCGGATTTGTCTATAAAAGGGCATTGGGTGAACAATTTTAAGGATGAAGGCGACAATATTATAATAGTAGGAGATTCTACCGTAGAGGATTTTTATGTGAAGTATGAGGATTCAATTTGCGGGCTTTTGGATAAAAAGCTTTTTGATGATGACAGGCCCCATGTTTTTAATTTTGGCAGCAGTGGTACCAAATCCGTATATGTGACGGAAAGGATAAAAAAAGCCGTTTCCTATGAGCCGGAGCTTATCATATGGCAGATGGGTGCGGGAAGCTTTACCGAGATACAGTGGGTTTTTCCTTTTCGTACTGAAAGTTATGATATAAGTCTTGGCGGCGACTTGGCATCGGCTTATAGGAATGTGCTTAAGATGAACAATGAGAACGCTTATTTTATCTCTCGGGAACTACGCGGCAGCTTGGCGCCTTTACATAGGTATAATGAGTTTTATTCTTTTTATATAGACGGACTGAAGGCCAAGAAGACAGGTAAGGCTTTGGTTTATCCCAACGACAGACATTTAAAGGTGCAAATAGGTGATGTTAAGATTACGGAGGAGTTTTACGGTATACCTTTTAATGAAAGTACAAGGTACTTTGATGTTATCGGCCAGGTTTGCAAATATGTTACGAATAATGGAATTAAGCTTATGATTTATATAGCTCCGATAAATCAAAGCATTATGAGCCAAAAGTATGAAGCCGGGTATTATGATAAGCTGTATGATGTGGTTAAAGGTTATGCCAATATTTATAATGTGCCGGTTTTGAATATTTATAATGTAATCCCGGATGAGCTATTTATTGACGGCGGACATTTGAAAGAAGATGGAGATAGAATTGTAGCGGAAAGATTATATGGTTTTGTTAAGGAACAGGGATTGTTGGATTGATGATGTAAGAATATTAGGGTATAAGAAAAGTCTTTTTATAATGTCATCTTGAGGGCTAAGCCCGAAGGATCTCCCAAGGCTAAATGTTTTGATACGAAAAATTCTTCACTGACGTTTCAGAATGGCACGTATCGAAGCGCTTTCTGCTTTAAGCTTTAAGCTTTACACAATGCAATATGTTATAATTAGGCTAATAATCTATTCTTTGTAAGGGGGAATCGAATAAATATGACCGATTTGAAGAATTTAAGTTTAATGGATAGGGATAAGCTCTCGGATATTTTTGAATATCTAAATGAACGGTTGAAGGAAAACCAGCTGCAATTAGAAATAACTGTTTATGGCGGTTCAATAATGACTATGGTTTACGATAACAGGCCGGCTACTAAAGATATAGATTGTGTTTTCAGTGATGTGAATTATAACTTGTTGGATAAAATATTGGAATTAACGAAATTTGCCTTTAATCTCTCCGATAAGTGGATAAATGAGGAAATAAAAGAGCCATTGAAATCACTATTGAAAGAAGACAAAGAAACCTTTAAATTATATTCTAATCTAAAAATTCTTAAACCAAAAGCTGAACAATTACTTGCTATGAAAATACTTGCTGCACGTCCGGAGCCCGCTAAGGATTTTATTGATGCCTATATATTATGCAAAGATTTAAAGATTACAACTAAAAACGAACTTTTAAATAAAATATCGGATTATGTACCTTTAACATTTTTAGGGGAAAGGCAGATAAATTTCGTTAAATATTTAGGAAAGGATTTAGGTTATGATTGGGAATAAATTTTTAAATGAACTTTTTAATTATTCTGATGAGGATACAAGCATAAATCAATTATTGGAATTATTGAAATATAAAGATATGAAATTTATAAACAGCCTATATGTACAAATAGAATTGGATGAATGTAATGAGGAAGAAATACAATATTTAACCAAGGTATCCGCGTTGATAGATTATTTTTTACAGCTGCACGAACTTCCGGTTCCCGATTGGCTAAGAAATAATAAATTAAGCTTCGATAAGCCTTACTATCACTCCAAACATCTGAGTGATTTCGAAAGATTCAAATTGCAGTATACAAACCCCGCACCGTTTAAGGCAAGGAATGTTTATTTCGATTTAAACGGATTAGAAAGGTTTTAGGACTATATATTTTCACTTTATGGAGGGTTCGGTTTGACGATAGATGGTGTTAAACTTTTGATAAGGTTTTTGCCTGTGCACTCAATTGTGATTTTTACTTTGATTGGACTTTTAATGTACCGTGCTGTGAAAAATCAAAAAGTAAAGACGGCTTTTTTGATTTTTTGGAGTTTGCTTTTCGCTTCCTTATACGGGCATCCTGTATTTGTGATTTTCTCACTGGCCATTACTTTTGTTGTCTATCTTTTGGCTATTTTATTAATACGTTTTAATAATTTAAGCGTAAGTGCCGCAAGAAAGGATGTAAAAGAAGATACTTCGGTTTCAAAACAGAATTACATAATGATATTGAAAAAAGTTCTATTGATTGTAGGAATTATTATTTCTTTAGGTTCTTTAGCTTTATTTAAATATCCTGTTCTAAAGTCTCATTTACCCCTTTCTTTGCAGGTAAAAGCCTTGGGGATTTCATATTTTACTTTTAAATTTTTACATGTTTTAATCGATACATACAGGGGAAGGTTAAAGGAATTAGACTTTCTGACTTTCTTTGCATTTATATTTTTCTTTCCCACATTTTCGGCAGGGCCCATCGATAGATATCCAAGGTTCAAAAGAAATATGGATGAGGTTCAGGCTCGTACAAATTCTAAAAAAACCCCATCAGATGATTATAAAGAAAGTGAAAAAGAATCGGTGGATATCGGGATTAGCCGCATTATCTACGGGCTTTTTAAAAAGTTTATTATTGCTGATAAGACCGGGATTTTGATTGCAAAGATTGCGCCGGATATTTTGGATACTCCAAGGCACATATTATGGATTGTCGTTTTTTTATATTCTATCAGAATATATTATGATTTTTCCGGTTATTCGGATATCGCAATAGGGTTGGGAAGACTTTTCGGCTTCAAGGTGCCGGAGAATTTTAATAAGCCTTATTTAAAACCAAACATAGTTTTGTTTTGGCAGAACTGGCATATAACTTTGACTTCGTGGCTGAGGGAATATTTGTTTATGCCCATGGGAAAGATGCTTATGGGCTTTATGGGCACAGGGCATGCTTGGATTATTAACAGCGTTTGTCAGCTGATAACCATGGCAGCTGTGGGTATTTGGCACGGTTCGACTGCGGGATTTTTGATATGGGGGCTTTATCACGGGGCAGGACTTTCTTTGTATAAGATATACACGGATTTGATTAAAAGATATGGTTCAGAAAAGTTATTGGATATGTTGGAGAAGTCAAAGGCTTTTTATTATACGAATATTTTTCTGACTTTCGTGTTTGTCAGTATAGGTTGGGTGTTTTTCAGCTTCCGATGGACTACGGCGTTTAGGATTGTTCTAAGGATGTTCGGGATTTGAGATGCGGGATACGGGAAGTGAGAAGTGAGATGTGGGATGTGGGATGCGAGATGGAGATTTGGGATGTGGGATGTGGGAAGTGAGATGTGGGATGGAGATTTAGGATGTGGGATGTGGGATCGAGTAGGAATAGAGAATGCTTTACGCTTTGGAGGTATTGTTTATGAGAAATGAATGGGTAAAGGCGATTGTTTTATTTATAATGTTATATATGGTGTTGGCATTCGGTAATTTCGGCACCGGATTTCAGTATGTGGGATTTTAGCAAAATGATGGCTCTGTCTTTAGATGGCACCATTAGCACTAATAATGGCACTAATGGCACAATCGTCTTTTAGTTATAATGTAGAATAAGATACGCTTTCAGTATGGGATTTTAGCAAAATTGGAGGTTTTACAATGGATAAAAAATCAGCCATCAAAGAGTTTTTGTTGAGCAATATTATAAAAGGAAAAAAGGATATCACTTATGATGATTCATTGATAAACAGCGGTTTGGTTGATTCCTTCGGGATTTTGGAATTGGTGTTTTTTATAGACAGTATATTCGGCATCAAAGTTGAGGATTATGAAATACTGGATGCCGAGGCGGATACGATTAATAGAATAGTTGCACTATTGGAGGCGAGGGAGTAGATTTTGGAGGTTATATATGCTTGAGTTTTTAAAAGAATACGGAGATGCTGTTGCGCTGCTTTGGACAACAAAGGAGGGCAATGACGTTACTTATAGTTATAATGATTTAGATATTATGTCGAATAAAGCTGCCAACTATTTATCCCAACACGGCATTGTAAATGGTGACAGAGTTTTCTTATATTTAGAGCGTTGCCCGTTAACCTATTTCTTTACTTTGGGGATATTGAAATTGGGTGCCATCTATTGTCCTTTGTTCCCTTCATTCGGACCCGATGCAATAAAAGAAAGGTTTAGCGATTGCGGAGGTTCTTTGATTATTACAGAAAAAAAGTTAGCCGAAAATGTAGCCGATTTTCCACATATAATAATTGATAGCGATGAATTTACTAATAAGTTCTTAGCTATGGATTCGGATTTTATTTCAACGGTTTTAAATAATGACGATATTGCAATTATTCATTATACTTCCGGCACCACCGGTAAACCAAAGGGAGCCGTACATCGCCGGGGAGCTTTAATCGGGCATAGGGATACATCCGGGAATGTTTTAGGTTTATCAAAGGGAACTAAATATTGGTGCACGGCAGATCCGGCCTGGGTCACCGGCAGCAGCTACGGTATCTTCGGACCGTTATCCGTTGGTGCCGTAATATTAGTCAAGGAACCCGGGTTCAGAGCTAATCAAATAATGGAGACTTTGGAAAAGCATGTAATTGAAGTGTGGTATACGGCACCCACCTTGCTTAGGATGCTTATGCGGCAGGATAATTCCATTTATAAAAACTACAATTTAAACCATCTGAAAAAAATATACAGTGTGGGCGAAGTCTTAAGCCCGGAAGTTTACTATTGGGCTGAAGAAAATTTAGGTCGTCCTATTTATGATACATGGTTTCAAACAGAAACAGGGGCAATCATGGTAGCCAACACAGGTTGCTTTCCCGTTAGACCCGGCTCCATGGGCAAACCGGTTAATGGCATTGATGCGGCAATACTTGATGACGATTATAATATTTTAGCCCCGGGTTTAACCGGACGTTTGGCTATTAAAGTACCGTGGCCCTCTATGTTTTGTGATTATTGGGGGAATTCAGATAAGTATATCAGCCGCTTTCATAACGGTTTTTATATCACCGGAGATTTGGCATATAGAGATGATGAGGGATACTTTTATTTTATCAGCAGGGAAGATGATGTAATAAACACTGCCGGTCACTTATTAAGCCCCTATGAGGTGGAATCAGTTCTTACCACTCATCCGTCCGTATTAGAGGCGGCTGTAGTTGGGATAAAGGATAAGATGATGGGGGAGGCGGTAAAGGCTTTTGTTATTCTTAAGGATGGATATGAGCCGTCAACTAAGCTGCAACTGGAATATAGAATGCTGCTAAGAAACAGGCTTTCTCCTTTTGCCTCTCCACAGGTTGTGGAATTTGTGAATAATATTCCGAAAACGGAAAGCGGAAAGATTATCAGAAGATAGTATTATAAATAAATTAAATTTAAGGGAGTGGTCTTTTTGGATTATAATGAGGTATTGGAAAACGCTAAAAAAAACATGGCGGGCAGATGCCTTGTTTGCAAGGAATGCAATGGTGTCGCATGCAAAGGTGTGATTCCCGGTCCCGGGGGAAAAGGCAGCGGATCTTCATTCATCAGCAATTATCAAAGGTTTAAAGAACTCAAGCTAAATATGGATTTAGTCTATCGGAGAACGAAAATAAATACCCAAGTTGAGTTGTTCGGTCATACCTTTAAATATCCGTTCTTTGCCGCTCCTATTTCTGCAGTGGAAATTCATTACCCCGGTTACTACGATGAATATGAATACAGCAATGCTGTGGTAAAAGGCTGCAAAGATTCAGGTGTCCTTGCTTTTACGGGAGACGGTGAGACTAAGGATTGTTTGTTATCGGGAATTGAAGCGATAAGAGCCGTGGGAGGTATAGGCATTCCCACTATAAAGCCCTGGGGTGTAAAAGAAATAATCGAAAAGATTAGGATGGCTGAGGATGCAGGAGCTATAGCTGTGGCAATGGATATAGATGCGGCAGGGTTACCGATACTTGCAACGGAAAGAGAAATAGGACCCAAACCGGTGGACGATTTGGCGAAGATAGTCAGCAGCACAAAACTTCCTTTTATCGTAAAAGGAATAATGACACCCTCAAGTGCAGAAAAAGCCTTAGAAGCAGGAGTTTACGGTATTGTCGTATCCAATCATGGGGGCAGGGTTTTGGATTATACTCCGGCAACTGCTGAGGTACTGCCTGAAATAGTTAAACGTGTAGCAGGGAAAATGAAGATTTTGATTGATGGTGGTATAAGAACAGGCCTTGATGTCTTTAAGGCATTGGCTTTAGGTGCAGATGCCGTACTCATAGGCAGACCCTATTGCACCGCTGCATACGGTGGTGGCGATAAAGGCGTTGCCATGTATACGGAAAGAATCGGCACAGAATTGGCACAAACAATGGTTATGACCGGACGCCAAAGTATAAGTGAAATAGACAGTACGGCTCTTTGGTTATAAAGTAGAAAGCGGAAAGTTGGTTAGTTGGTTAGTTGGTTAGGGGATAGTTGGACAGTTGGAAAGTGGAAAGTAGAAAGCTGAAAGTTGGAAATCGTAGAGGCGGACGACTCTGTCCGCCCGGCATTGATCGCCCGGTGATGTAATAGATGATTATGATATTTTTTCACACTGTCATTCTGAGATGTAATCGAAGAATCTATTTTGTTACAACGAAATTGTAGGGGTCGGTTTCCATGCCGACCCAGGCAAGATCCTTCAGTCGCAAGCTCCTTCAGGATGACATTTTCTGGTACAGTCATTCCGAACAACGAGAAATATCATTCTAAACGCCAGTGAAGAATCTTAAGAACCTTCGAAATAATTGCAAATTTATATTTCGAATATAAACTCCGTGCCTTCTCCTACCATGCTTTTAACCGATAGTTTTATATTATGCCTATCGGCGATTTGCTTTGCTATCGCAAGACCAAGCCCGGTACCTTCCGCATTTTTATTGGATTTCACCTTATAAAATCGCTCAAAAACATAGGGTAGGTCATCTTTAGGTATTCCGGGACCTTTGTCAATTATGCTGACAGTTCCTTCTTTCAAAGTTATCCTCACATCGCTGTTTATAGGAGAAAACTTAATAGAATTATCCAATACGATAAAAAACATTTGACGCAGGCGTCCGTAATCTCCTTGCACCATACAAACGCCGGAGTCAAATTCTTTTCTTATTTCAATATCTTTCATTTGGGCTATGTTTTGGCCGCTTCGGATTACGTCGTCTATCACATCACATAGATTCAACTCACTCATTTCTATTCTAAAATCCTGGTTCTGCAACCGGGACAAGTCCAACAAATCGTTAACCAATCTTTGCAGATAGATACTCTCATTTAAAATTTGTTCATAATATTCTACGATTTTATCTCTATCCGTAATGATCCCATCGTGCAAGGCCTCCAGGGAACCGCGAATTACTGTTACGGGGGTTCTTAGCTCATGTGAAATATTTGCTATAAAATCATTACGAAGTTTATTCAGCTTTTCGCTCTCCTTGCTTGCATAATCAAGCTTCTCGCTTAAAATATCTATAGTCTTTGCCAACTCACCGATTTCATCATTTTGATTTATTTCCGTTTTAACATTATAATCACCCTCTGCTAATCTAACAGCGGAATTCTTCATTTTATTAAGAGGCTTAGTAAAGGATAGTGCAAGTAAAGTAGATAATATAAAAGAAAGCAAGAGTGCGATCACAAGACTAATAAGAAGGATTCTAAAGCCCTTGTAGACAGCTGCGGTAAGGCCCTCAACGGGGGAGTGCAGTAACAATGCGCCAACCACTTTGCCCCGAGCTGTTATTGGCTTACCCAAGGTCAAAGTCGGTGAATCCAACAAGTCACTGAAGCCCTCACTAAAGGTTGTATTGCCTTGAAAAACTTCCTTTACCACGGCTTCCGCATCGCCCGGCAAATCCGCATAATTATAATGCTTTTGTGACATTCTGCCTATAGTTATAAGGTCCATATTCTCGTCAACAATCCATACATCTGACATGGCTATTTCATCTAAAAAACGGAAATAAGCACCATATTGGCCTTTGCCCATACCCATGCCATGGTTTCCACCTTCCAAAAACTCCGATAATGTTAATGTGATGGCGGAGGCACGGTTTTCCATATCCTTCTTATGCAGCTCCATCGTATGCCTTTTAAAAAGGGTCATAAAAATACCGCCGATAATTAGGGAAAACAACAACAATGCTACGGAAAAATAGACAATCAATTTAAAAGCTATCTTGTTTTTCAATTAATTCACCTCAAATTTATAACCGACACCCCATATGGTTTTTATCTGCCATTTATCATGCTCGTATTTATCCAGTTTTGTTCTGAGTCTTTTGATATGGGAATCCACGGTTCTGCTGTCGCCGAAATAATCATAACCCCAAATACTGTCAAGCAAGTTATTCCGCGAAAATACCTTATTCATGTTAGTGACAAGAGTCCATAAAAGTTCTAATTCTTTTTTTGTCAATGACAGATCTTGACCGTCTATGGTTGCTGTATAACTGTCCAAATTAACTTTTAGGTTATCAAAAATAAAAGTCTGCTGATTTTGGTCGCCTTCCAGTCTTCGCAAAATAGCACGAACTCTGGCCATGACTTCCCCGGGTGAAAAAGGCTTCACTATATAATCATCGGCGCCTATATCCAACCCCATTATTTTTTCAAAATCTTCTCCTCTTGCTGTAATCATGATAATTGGAACGTTGGATGTTTTTCGGATTTCTCTACATACCTCAAGTCCGTCAATCATTGGCATCATTACATCAAGTAAAATAATGTCCGGTTGGCGTGTTCTGAACAATTCAATTGCTTCCTGCCCGTCTCTTGCAGCTATAGGCTCATAGCCTTCTTTTTTTGCGTATTCTTCTAAAATAGATATTATCTGCTTGTTATCATCGGCGATTAAAATTTTTATCATAAAACCACCTTAATGAATTTTTTCTAATTATATCATAATTTATAATCTTTTTGTCTTTAATTACCTTTGCAAAATGTTTTTGTTTCATAGGGCTCCATTATCAAATAGCGGCCAAAGCAGGGTGGGCAGAGTAACTTTATGCTTTTAAACTTTTTAAAAATTTAATAGGAAAAACATAATTTTGTCACAATTAACGGTTAATATATAATCAAAATAATTAAAAGATTATTAACGGAGGTATTTGAAATGACAAAGAAAAAAGTTATGGCGATAATCGGGATAATGGTACTGATAATCGGTGCAACTTCTATCATGGCACTGGCTGCTCCTTATAGTTCACCGGCAGAAGCTGCAGCAGCTTTAACCGGAAAAACAGTAGATACAGTGGTAACCGAAAGATTTGACTCAGGTAAAACATACGGCGCAATAGCAAAAGATGCGGGAAAGCTTGAAGAGTTCAGAAAAGAAATGTTGGAGATGAAAAAGACTGTTTTAAAAGAAAAAGTTAAAGACGGTACCATTACACAGAAAAGGGCTGATGAGATAATCACCTTTATAGAAAACAATCAAATGAATTGTGATGGTTCCGGCTGCGGAAGAATAGGCGAAGGAATGGGCATCGGATTTGGCAGAATGAATGGCCATAGACAAGGTGGCGGCTTAGGAAACGGTCAGGGATTCGGAAAAATGCGTTGTGGTATAAAGCAATAAATATATGTGCAATGTATTTACATTGCACATATATTGTGATATATTGGATATACTAAAGCAAAGGAGTTGATGATTATGTCCGAAACAACTAATATAAGCGTTCGTATGGATGTTGAATTAAAGAAACAAGCTGAACAACTATTTTCTGAGCTTGGATTGAATATGACGACTGCCTTCAATATTTTCCTGCGTCAAGCAGTTCGTCAGCAAAGAATTCCATTTGATATTGCTTTAGAAATTCCAAATGCCGAAACAATAGCCGCCATGGAAGAAGCCGAGCGCATCAGTCGAGATCCATCATATAAAGGTTATACTGATGTTAGTCAAATGATGAAGGAGCTTTTATCAGATGTATGAAGTGTAGACTATTTTGTTTGGATAAGGAAACCGCAAGCTATTCCTGCAAGGATGTATTCTTAAATTCAGGATTTAACAAAAAGATAGGTACGATACTGTCCCTTGTTTTATTTCCTATCAAATGAATTGTCCGGTACCTCGTCATCGTATGGATACTCCGGCTTTTCCAACACCGTGATATTATGGGTAAAAGGTTTACTGTGCACTCCTCTGGAATCTTGCGCTACAAGGGATATTCTGTAATCTCCCTTTTCGTCAAAAGCATAGGTTATAGATTCGTCCTCTGAATTCATAACTACCGTGCCGTCCTTTTCTATGGTCCACAATCTGCTTTTAATTACATCTCCGGGATTTGAAGCGACAGACTTATCTATAAATTTAACCTCATCATCTTTATATATCTTGTTTATACTTATTGTAAAATCCGCGATAGGCGGGTTACCTTTCTTCCCAATATTTATCACATTTCCGGGGCCTGTTAAGATATCCTTGTTTTTAATCAGCCAATATCCTCCGCCGAATAAAAGCAATGCTATCAATAACGTGGCTATAACCCTTGGCACAGCCATTTTTCGCTTCTTCTTGGCTTTTACCATCCTACCTCTTATCTGATTATCCAAAGAACCCGTATCTATAAAAGTAGAGTATATTAGTGTATTTCTAAAATCCGCATAAACTTTCCCCAATGAACTATAGCCGCCTTCTATACATTTGACGGTTATAGGTAAAATTGCAGGAGGCAGAGAGTCTTTATCCTCTTCTATTCGTGCATCGATTTTATTTGAAAATATATATAAAAGGAGTTGTCCGATACACTTTATTATGTCTGCAGAACCGATATCAAGGTTGTCTTTATCAAAAATAAATATATTATTAAAATGAAAGAATCTTCTCCTTTGCACGGATATGTTTTTCAGATCGCATAAGGCGAGCTGCATTGCATAGTGCAAATTGTCTGCCTCAATAAACTTTTTCAGTATTCCGTCTGTAAAATACATTTTATCCGCTATGGTAAGATTATGCTTGGATATGTAGTCATATAAGGGTGTACCGTAGAGCCCGGGAAATACAGCATAGAATTTGCCTTCTGATTCAAATGTCTCAATCAGCTTCAATGTCTGCTTGTTGTATATAAAAGCATCTTTTGTTTCTGAAATTATTTCTGCATCCTTATATTCATTTACTATAAAGCTTTTTTCCCCATCTGCAAGCTCACAAATAAAGACTGATTGAAAATCATCAGCATGTAAAATGCTTTTAACCTTATATTTCCCTATGATTGCTCCTTTTTCCAAGCCAAACACCTCTAAATTACCTTATTCTACATAAA
>CAZMPR010000003.1:0-7101 GCA_964568265.1 uncultured Clostridiaceae bacterium
GACTAACTGCAACCATTTTCATGACCGCGGGGTGCGTTTAGTTTGTCAATTGAGGTATTTTAAAATCTAAATATTTTGGAAAAATTTCAAATTGACAAAGGAATGGGACTATTTTATAATGATGTTGACATGTATGACATCTTACAGCATTTATAAAGGTGGCGGGTAAAATTTTGAATAAGGATTATGAAATAGTCAGACCTCGTAAATTGGTTCCGGTAATTATTAGACAATTACTTGAGATTATAGAAAAAGAGAATTTAGTCATAGGTGACAAATTACCCAGCGAAAAAGAATTATCGGAGGCATTCGGTGTCGGACGCTCATCCATCAGGGAAGCCCTACAGGCCTTGGAATCTTACGGCATTATTAAAGTAAAAAAAGGGGTAGGCAGATTTTTAATCAAGGATATTAAGTTGATTAATAACGATAAACTTGCTGAATGGATGGAAAAAATCATAGAGGACACCCCTCTCGTTAAAATTTTGGAAGCGAGAATATCACTGGAAGTTGCTATTGCCGGTTTGTCTGCAAAGAGAGTTAAACAAAAAAATATTGATGTAATGTTGGCAATGGTTGACGGCTTGAAAAAAGAGATGAACGATATATCGGTTTTTTTCAAAAAGGAATTGGAGTTTCATAAATACGTATACAGCATTTGCAGCAATGAAATACTCATTGAATTTGCCAACACATTAATCGATAAAATGTTTGAAGTCGAGGCGACTATGAAAAACGTAACAAGTGTAAATATGCTTGAAGCGATTGATTCTGCGAATGACCTAATAGATGCATTCAAAACAAAAAAAGTTGAAGAAGTCGAAGCAATTATAGAAAAGCATTTGGACAAGGTAATAATAGAACATAAAAAAGATCTTATGCTCTAGGAAACGAGGTTAAAAAGTTTTGTAATCTGCATCCGGTATTATATATATATCACTGATGCATGAAAACAAAAGCTTATCACATAACAGTTCAAAAAAATAATTTTAGGAGGCAGAAAATGAAGGATTTAAAAGGTATCATTGCAGTTCTTATAACCCCGTTTGACAAAGACGACAGGGTTGACTACAAAGGCTTGGAAAGCAACGTTGAATGGCTGATAGGCCAAGGTGTGCACGGGTTGTTGCCTACAGGCAGTACCGGTGAATTTGCAAGCTTAAGTATGGATGAAAGAAAAAAGATTGCCGAATGTGTTATTAAAGCAGCTGATGGAAGGGTTCCGGTGGCTATAGGTACTACTCATGAGACACAGAAGAATGTTATTGAATTATCGCAGCACGCTGAAAAATTAGGCGCTGCAGGAGTCATGGTTTCACCTCCTCCTTATTGTAAACCCGACGGGGAACAAATATATCATTATTATAAAGATATAAATGACGCCATTAGCATTCCTATAATGATATATAATAACCCATGGACAACGGGAGTTGATATTTCCGAAGCTGAATTGATTAAGTTATTTGAGGATTTAGAGAATGTCCATTATCTAAAAGACTCAACCAATACCATACAACGAGCAAGGGATGTCCAGGCTTACGGACCGGATAAAGTCAAAGTACTTTGCGGTTGGGAAGATTTGGCTTATGAATCCTTTGTTATGGGAGCCCAAGGCTGGATAAGTGTAGCAGCTAATGTTGTTCCAAAACTATGCGTAGATCTTTATGAAGAAACCGTGGTCAAAAAAGATTATGCAAAGGGCCGTGAGGCTTATGACAGGCTTATGCCGGTGCTCAGATATTTAGAAAATTGCGGAAAACTGGTTCAGGGTACCAAAACCATGGCTAATATGTTAGGTTTGGTCGGCGGGTTTATGAGAAGACCCAGACTGCCTTTGAGTGCCAATGAAGAATTGGAAGTAAAGGAACTCCTTATCGGTATGGGAGTGTTATCCGAATAATCTGTTTTACTTAAAAATAATCTCCCTGCTTTGGATGTAATACTTAGTTATATCATGATTTAAGCAGGGAGATTTATTCTAAACAATTACAGTGCCATATGAAAGGGGAAAGTTATGGAAAACGGTTATTGGGGAAAGGCTCTTCGTGTCGACCTGACTTCAGGTAAAATCGAGACAGAGGAAATTTCCGAAAAATTATTAAAACAATATGTCGGCGGTTCAGGTTTTGGTGCATATATTCTATATACAGAGACAAATAAAGATACAAAGCCATTGGAGCCGGAGAATATAATTATTTTCGGGCTGGGTTCCATGCAATCAATGTCAATTTCCGGCGGAGGTAAATGGAGTGTATCGGCTAAATCTCCTTTGACTGATACCTTTGGCGAAGCAAATGGAGGCGGTGATTGGGGTTCGGCATTGAAGAAGGCGGGCTATGATTTTTTGATTATAAAGGGAAAGGCTGACAAACCCTCTTATATATATATAAATAATGATGAAGTCCAAATCCTGGACGGCAGCTATCTTTGGGGCTTGGATTCTTATGAAACAGTGGATAAGGTTATTGATCGTCATGAAAACAAAAAGATCAGTGTCGCCTGTATAGGTCAGGCAGGCGAAAATCTGATATATTCCGCATGCATAATTGCCGATAAGCACAGTTTTGCCGGCCGCTGCGGTTTGGGTGCGGTCATGGGTTCAAAAAATTTAAAGGCTGTAGCAGTTTTAGGGAACAAAACTGTACCCGTTCATGACAGGCAAAGAGCATTGGAAATTACAAAAAGGATAAATAAAAAGATATATGAGGCTGTAAAGTCAAACGGTTTTAGGGATCATGGCACTACAGCGCTTCCGATATATGCAGAAAGTATAGGAGATATGCCGATAAAGAACTGGTCCAAGGATGTCTGGACGGAAGGGGCGGAGAAAATAAGTGCGCCGCATTACACTGAGGTTTTAAACGTGAAGCCTATGGGATGCCGAAATTGCGTGCTTGGATGCCATAGAAGCCTTGAAAAAAGCGGCGACGGCTATTCTGTTTACAGCCCGGGCCCTCAATATGAAACTCTTGGAATGTTTGGGTCTAATTGCGATATAGATGATATATATGGAATAGTAAAAGCGAATGATGTTTGCAACCGCCTGGGTATGGATACTATAACCATCGGCTCAACTGTTGCGTTTCTGATGGAATGTTTTGAGAAAAACCTTTTAACACTGTCACAAACGGGAGGTCTTGAGATCAAGTGGGGAGACCCGGACGTTTTGACAGAACTTATAAAAATGATAGGTACAAAGCAAGACTTCGGTCAATATTTGGCTAAAGGGACTTTAGGTGCGGCAAAAGAATTAGGACTTCCCGAGGAATTGGTTATACATGTTAAGGGCTTGGATTTGCCGGCACACGACCCTAGATCCTGTTTCAGTCTTGCTCTCAATTATGCTACCGGAACGCGAGGCGCATGTCACATAAGGGGAGCTTCCGGTGACGTAGAGATGGGCGGCGTGTTTTTGCCGGAGTTTGGTATTGTGGAAGGATATACGGAGTTTTTTAAAACGGAAAACAAAGTGGACCTGACGATAAAGATGCAGGATGTCTGCGCCCTCTTTAATTCTATAGTAATATGTTTATTCATGATTGACGGCGGAGGTATGACCTTTACGGATTTATGTGATCTTCACAATGCAATTACGGGATGGGAATGGGATGCTGACGACCTGAGGTCGGCAGGAGAAAGAATTATTACTATTCAGAGAATGATAAATGTCAGGGATGGACATGGCAAAGATAGCGATATATTACCCGATAGGATGTTTCAGGCGGCCGAAGAAGGGTTCAGGGCCGGTATGGTTCCGGATCTGGACGGGATGCTTGATGAATATTATAAAATGCGGGACTGGGATGAAAACGGTATACCTAAAAATTCTTTGATCAAAAGGTTGGGTTTGAGTAATGATGTCAGTTAAGGTTAGTGTATTCGGAATTGACGCTATAACATATAAAGATAAAATTGTGGAGTTGGAAGATGGTTCAACAGTAAAAAACCTGATTGAAATATTGGGCATATCAGATGAAAAAGTTTCCGTTGTAATGCATAACAAGCGGCAGGTTAATAAAGAGCATATCTTGGAAGGTAATTCCGAAGTCTATTTGGTAGGAATTGTAGCAGGGGGTTAGATTAACCCCCGTCAATTAAAAAAAGCATGGAAAATCTTTTTCAAAAAAGAAGGATTTTTTCCTTTTATCAAGAATACTACAATTAACTCATATATTGTATAGAATATATTCTATACAATATATGAAATAATTAGATGAAAGGATGCTTTTGATGGAAAAATGGAGATCGGATAATTGGTGGGTAAGCAAATATAATTATTTGGATAGTTACAGAAAAGATATATGCATACCCGAAAAGGTAAAAATTCATGATGCTACATTAAGAGACGGGGAACAAACCCCGGGAGTCGTTTTTACTGTTAATGAAAAAGTAGAAATAGCGAAACTGTTGGATGATTTAGGGGTAGACCGTATTGAAGCGGGAATGCCGGCTGTATCACCTCAAGATAGGGAGGCAATCAAGAGAATAGTTGCTTTGGGCTTGGATGCGGAGATATTTTCCTTTTCCAGGGCTATGAAAGAGGACATTGATGAAGCGGTTGAATGCGGTGTTCATGGCGTAATAATAGAAATACCGACAGGGCGGCCGAAATTAAAATACCAATTCCCGAAATGGACCGATGAGGATGTCATTCGCAGAAGTGTGGAAGTCGTCAAATACGCAAAAGAAAAAAATCTTGAGACCATTTATTTTGGTTATGACACAACAAGGGCAGATTTTGAATTTTTAAAAGAATTGTACTCCGTAATTGTAGATGAAGGTAAACCTGACGGCATAGGTATAGTAGATACAATGGGTTGTATTTTACCCGGGGCCATGAAAGAACTCGTAAGTGAATTGAAATCATTGTTTGATGTTAAGTTGGAAGTGCATACACATAATGATTTCGGTATGGCGAATGCTACCTCCTTTGCTGCAATGGAGGCCGGTGCAGAGGTCATACATACATGTATTAACGGTTTAGGTGAAAGAACGGGAAATGCGGCCTTGGAGGAAATAATGGTGGGCCTGAAAGTTCTTTATGGGCTGGATGTCCCCTATAAATTGGACAAACTGCAGGAAGTATCAAAAAAATTAATTTCTTATGCAAATTTCACTATGCCTGTTAATAAACCCATCGTGGGAAACAATATTTTTATCAGGGAATCAGGAATCGGAATAGACCTTGTACAGAATAAGCCTCTTGCAATGTTTGCACTAAATCCGGACTTTATAGGGCATAAACCGGGAATTGTGTTGGGCAAAAAAAGCGGTGCCAGATCAATAGAGGTTAAACTTCAGGAATTAGGTATGGAAGTGGAGCCTGACAAAATAGAGCAGATTTTAATTAAGGTTAAAGAAGAAGGTATCCAAAGGAAAAGGACTTTGACCGATGATGAATTCATTGCGATTGTAAAAAACAAAATGAAAAAATTTGATATTATCGGAGAGGTTGACGTAAATGATAAACACTAAAATAATTGTGACTCAAACAATACACGATGAAGGCATGGCTGTTTTAAATGAATCAATCAAAGATGTAATTGTAACGCCGGACAGTGAAATTGAAACCATCTCCAAATATTTGGATGATACGGTTGAAGGTGTTATCGTAAGGTATAACAAATTTCCCAAGGAATTGATTGATAAGGCTCCAAATCTGAAGGTCATAAGCAGACATGGTATAGGTGTGGAAATTATTGATGTGGAATATGCAACGGAAAAGGGAATAGCGGTAGTCAACACCCCTAATGCCGCAACAATATCCGTGGCTGAACATACTGTATCCATGATACTTGCATTGGCTAAAAAACTACTGATCTCGGATCGGGAGTTAAGAAACGGGAATTATTCGATTAAAAGTAATTTAGGCTGTATAGATATAGAAAATAAACATTTGGGGATTGTCGGTATGGGCAAGATCGGTCTCGAGGTGGCAAAACGTTGCAAATACGGCTTCGGTATGAATGTCAACGTATATGATCCATATATGGATAAGGCCGTAGCCAAGGATATGGGAATCGTAATATATGATGATTTATATGAGCTTTTGGCGAAAGGTGATTTTATAACACTGCATGCCCCGCTTGTGCCGGAAACTTTGCATATGATCAGTGAAAAGGAATTAAAAACCATGAAGAAAAGTGCGTATCTGATCAATTGCGGCAGAGGCGGTTTAGTCAGTGAAAAAGATTTGATAAAAGCTTTGGAAAGCGGCGAAATAGCGGGGGCAGGTTTAGATGTATTTGAAGAAGAGCCGCCTGACACGGATAACCCGTTATTAAAAATGAAGCAGGTTATTCTATCTCCTCACTCGGCATCCTTGACGGAGGAATCCAAAATAAAAATGGCAGTGGGAGCTGCCAAACAGGCAATTCAGGTAATAAAAGGGGAAGAACCCGAATTTTTAGTTAATCCCGGATGTAAAGAAAATCGCTAAGTCAAGATATTGCCGCTGAGACTTTTATAATACGAAGGGAGAGAATTCTAAAGATATGGAAACGAATAAAGATCTTTTTAATCTTGACGGTGAGATAGCAATTGTCACCGGTGCAGGCAAAGGAATAGGCAAGATGCTTGCCGCCGGATTGGCCATATACGGGGCAACAGTCGTAATTGCGGATATTGATGAGGAAAACGGAAAAAAAACAGTTGCAGAAATTGAAAAAGCAGGCGGAAATGCAATATACGCAAATATAAATGTAACTAATTCGAAGCAGGTAAACGGGCTAATCAAAAAAATAATGGATACGTACGATAAAATCGATATATTAGTAAATAACGCAGGGACAGTTGTAAGAAAATCTGTATTGGAAACAACGGATGAAGAATGGGATAAAGTTTTGAACCTTAATTTAAAATCAACTTTTATTTGCGCGAAAGCTGTTGCCCCATATATGATTGAAAAAAATAAAGGAAAAATAATCAATATCGGCTCCGTTTCAAGTTTTTTGGGACATCCCGACCACGGTGCTTATGCAGCCAGCAAAGGGGGGTTGCTTGCTTTGACCCGTGCTATGGCGATTGAATTTGCAAAGGATAATATCAGAGTAAACGCCATCCTTCCTGGCGCAGTGGATACACCAATGCTGCGTGCCGGGC
>CAZMPR010000003.1:7111-23685 GCA_964568265.1 uncultured Clostridiaceae bacterium
CCAGCAAAGGCGGAATAAGGATGCTTACAAAGGTAATGGCTGTTGAGTGGGGTAAATACGGCATAAATGTCAACTGTATTGCACCCGGATACATGAAAACTCCTATGACGGAGGGCTTTCTGAAGGTAAAAGAAAATTATGACTCAATAGTTAACAAGATACCTCTAAACAGGGTAGGGGTACCTGAAGATTTGATAGGCGCTGTTGTATTTCTATCTTCAAAGGCTTCATCATATATTACCGGCCACACATTGCTAGTTGAAGGCGGAAGAACAGCTGACTAAGCATAACGAATAAAAGAGTGAGTGGAAACGATGAATAATTTTAGTATAAATACAGGTAATGAATTAATTGAACTCAACATACCGAATAATTATACTTATGAGATACTGGAACCCAATAAAGCACCATTGGTAAAGAATGACAGCGATGCAGTCAGAGAATCCTTATCATCACCTATTGCTTCACCACGGCTTAAGGAAATTGTAAAACCCGGGGAAAAAATATCCTTGTTGGTATGTGACAATACCAGGTATGTGCCGAATAAAGTAATTCTCCCTCAATTGATAGAAGAACTTCTTTTAGGGGGGGTATATCCCCAGGATATAACTATAGTGATAGCGAACGGGACGCACAGACAAATGACCGAGGATGAAATTTATTCAATGCTTGGTGAAAACATATCAGGCAGATTCAAAGTAGTTAACCATAATGCTTATGACGAAAATAATCTTGTTTATTTGGGAAAATCAAAAAAATCGATTCCTATAGTGTTGAATAAAAATGTTGTAGAGTCGGATGTAAGAATTGGGGTAGGGGTTGTTGAGCCACATCTTTTTGCCGGTTACAGCGGAGGGGTTAAAATATTGTCGGTAGGTGTTGCCGGGCGTGAGACAATAGCAGCAACACATAATGCGAAGTTGCTTGAAAATCCGGGAACAAAGTATGGGGATATTGAAGGTAATGTATTTCGTGGTTTTCTTAATGAGGTTGCCGATATTGTAAGCCTTGATTTTATAACAAATGTGGTTTTGGATGATGAAAAAAGAATGTTGGGTGTTTTTTCCGGTGAGAGTGTTAAGGCCTTTGAAAAAGCTGTTGATTTTGCAAAGACAGTATATGAAGTAAAGACGGAAAAAAAGGCAGATGTTATTATAACAGTTCCGAAGTATCCGAAATGTATAAATCTTTATCAGGCAATCAGAGCTGCAAACAGTGTTTTATTGGGGAAAGAACCTTTGGTTAAAAAAGGCGGACATATAATTATACCTGCAAGATGTCCTGACGGTATAGGCAGTGTAGAATTCTATGACGATTTAGCCAAAGCTGAAGATCCATATGAAGTGATATTAAAAGCAAGAGACAAGGGGTTTCCGCCGGAAGGGCATAAACCTTTTACCGTGGCACGAATGATGCAACATTGTAAAATAGTCATTACTGACACTGATATTAATCAAGACTTGTTAATGGATATGCATTTTTCACATGAGATTAATGCCTCTGCAGCTCTTAATAATATAGGCCTCAGTAACCTTAAACCTCATCTTTTAATCCTGCCCGACGGTTGCATTACCGTAGGTAAGTTAAAATGAATTGTTAATTAATTATATGGGATGTGATAAATGGTGTCAGATGAAAAGAAATTGAGATTTCTGACGAAGAACGAATATGCCTACGAGGTTCTAAGAGAAAGAATTATTAATAACGAAATAAGCCCTAATGAGTCATTAATAATTCATAATTTAGCTAAAGAACTTGGTGTCAGTGAAACACCTGTCAGAGAGGCGATACAGCAACTCAGTGCAGAAGGCTTGGTAGTAATTATTCCGCATAACGGTATAAAAGTTGCCGTGCCGTCATTAAAAGAATTGAAACAAATTTTGGAGATTAGACTGGCATTGGAAATATTGGCTATGAGGCTTAGTGTGAATAATTTTACCAAAGAGAAAGTTGATGGATTGTTTAAGCTGCAAAAAGATTTGGAAAAGAACACGGATGTTAAGCAATATTCTAAATTGGATAGGTTGTTCCATAATTTTATATACCAACAATGTAATAATGATAAATTGATTGAGTTGATAAATGATTTATGGAGTAAAAGTGACAGAACAGGATCTATTTTCAGGCTATTCCCCAGTCAAATCGGGGTATCCTTGGAAGAACATAAAGAGATGGTAATCTTAATTAAAGAAGAGAAAGAAGCTCAGGCAGTAGAAGTGTTGGAGCGTCATAGACGAAGGACATTCAACAGGCTCATAAAACACATAGAAGAGAACTTTAAGGTTGAAATGTCTGTTTAAGATTACATACTATTGAAAGCCATGGTGGAGGGTATTATGGAAAATATTTTAAGAATAGATTTAACAACAATGAGCATGAAAAAAGAAAAAGCGGACGGCAAGATGAGACGTCTTGGCGGAAGGGGTCTTGTTTCGGTTATTATTCATAATGAGGTTAATCCGCTAAGTCATCCTTTAAGTGCCGATAATAAAATAGTAATAGCACCCGGCCTTTTGGCGGGAACTTATTTATCAAGTGCGAACAGATTGTCTGTAGGAGCCAAAAGCCCCCTCACTGAAGGAATTAAAGAATGCAATAGCGGCGGGATAGTGGCATTTAAGCTTGGCAGGCTGGGAATAAAAGCTGTTATACTTGAAGGAAAATTGAGTGATGAAAAATGTTCAGTAATTAAAATAGATAATACCGGAATTACCTTCGAGGACGGAGGAGACATAAAAGGTCTGGACACCTATAGCTCCGCAAAAAGGTTATTCGAGAGGTATGGGAAAAATGCAGGTTTGATGATGATAGGGCCTGCCGGAGAGAATAGGTTGCCTATTGCATCGATAAATGTTGTCGATATGGATGGGGAACCATGCAGAATATTAGGTAGAGGCGGACTGGGAGCGGTCATGGGCAGTAAAGGCGTAAAGGCAATCGTGATAGATGACGAAAATGTTGAATACGGTACAGAGAAATCAACCGAAGGCAAGGACATTATAAAAAGATTTGCCGGAGAACTGAAAAAAAATCCCGTGACAGGTGATATATTCCCTAATTATGGAACAGCCAATACTATGATAGGGGTAAACGCTTTAGGAGGGCTGCCCACAAGGAACTTTTCTGCAGGATGTTTTGAAGACTCGGAAAAAATTGACGGAAGGGCACTGCATGATACAATAATCGATAGAAAAGGTGCCGGAATGACAACCCATGGTTGTATGCCGGGCTGTGTGATAAGGTGTTCGAACAAATTTGCTGATAGTGACGGTAATCTCATAGTATCATCACTGGAATATGAAACTTTATGTTTATTAGGTTCCAATATAGGTATCGGGGATCTCGACCAAATCGCAATCTTAAACAGGATATGCAATGAGGTGGGAATAGATACCATAGAAGCAGGGGCTGCACTGGGCGTCATGGCCGAGGGCGGATTGATGGAGTTTGGGAACTATTCGCAGGCAAAGAAATTGCTGGAGGAAGTCGGTAAAGGAACTCCGTTGGGAAGACTTGTAGCCGGCGGCTGTTATATATGTGGCAAGGTGTTGGGTGTTGAGCGAGTGCCAGCAGTGAAAAAACAATCGATGGCTGCCTACGATCCAAGGGTAATTAAAGGTACCGGTGTTACTTACGCCACTTCGCCTATGGGGGCGGATCATACGGCGGGGAACACTGTGGGTTCACATTCGGATTCGCTGTCAGCTGAAGAATTTATTGAAATATCAAAAAACATGCAAATAAATACTGTTATTTTGGATTCCTTGGGTTTGTGTATTTTTACCGCAAGAGTGACCTTGGCCCATACGGATTTGATGTTGGACATGTTAGAAGCAATGTGTCATTGGCGGACAAGTTTTGAAGAGTTGTCTGATATGGCCAAAGAAACCATTAATATGGAAAGGAGTTTTAATCTGAGGGCAGGGATTTCCGAAGAAAATGACAGTCTGCCGGATTTTATGTCAAAAGAGAAACTATATCCTACTGATTCAGTTTTTGATATAGACAATGAGAAGATTAAGTCCGTTTTTAAGAATTAGATGAGTTAGCAGGCGGCTGTATCGTTGTTCGGATAATGATAATTAAGGGGGTGATACCAAAAAAGAACTTATAATGCACAACGTTAACCAAAAATTAATTAAAGGGAGGATTCAAAATGAAAAAATTAGCCTTGTTATTGGTAGTGGCAATGTTGATGTTGTCCGTAGTCGGCTGTCAGCCAAAACCCGCTGAGGTGGGCGGTGAGGTTGAAGAAGAGGGTGCCCCGGCGGAAGAGAATTTTGTTCTAAAATATGCAACCGTTACAGCAGAGGACCATCCTTATAATACCGGCGGAAGGAAATTTGCGGAGCTGGTAGAGGAAAAAACAAACGGTACTGTTAAAATTAATGTATACCCTGCCTCACAATTAGGCGATGAAAGAGACCTAATGGAAGGTATGCAGCTTGGTACAATAGATTTTGTTATTACTTCTTTAGGTGTAGCAGCCAGTTTTGTTCCTGAATCTGACTTATTTAACCTGCCTTTCTTGTTTAAAGATGCAGATCACTTTGTTGAAGTTGCCAGGGGTCCTGTAGGACAAAGACTGCTTGATGAATTTGATAATGTTGACTTAAAAGGTTTGGCTATCGGCGGACCGATTTTCCGTGTTCCGATGAATGACAAAAGGCCTATAAACGCACCGGAAGATTTTAAAGGCTTATCCTTCAGACTTATGGAAGTTCCTTTACACATGGACACATACAAAGCATTAGGAGCATCTCCTACACCTATCCCGTTTGGTGAATTATATACCGCTTTACAGCTTGGTACAGTGGATGGCAACGAGAATGCTGTTGCTACGTTCTGGTCATCAAAGTTCCATGAAGTTCAAAAATATATGACAATGTTACCTGTATTTTCAAATGGTTGTATGTTAGTTATGAGTAAAATCACATGGGAAAAATTAAGCCCGAATCAGCAACAGGCTGTTTTGGATTCCGTAGAAGGCGGCATAGGCACGCTTGACAGTGATTATTTAGCTATGGATGAAGAAGGTCTTGTCGGCATGGAAAAAGACGGATTAATAGTAAATACTCCGTCGGATATTGCACCTTTCCAAGAGGCAGTTAAGTCTGTATATGATAAATATCTATCAAAAATGCCTCAATGGGCTGTTGATGCAGTGAAAGAAATACAAGGAAATTAATAAGATTTTATTTTAAAGAGGTGAATGTGAGTGTCGATAAGCAAGAGCCCGGATAATTTGAAGAAGGAAAAAGAGTTTTGGCTGCAAAATATTATCAAGGTAATAGTGGTATTCTTGATAGGTTTATCAACAACCACTGTAATCGTACAAGTAGTTCTCAGATTTGTTTTCAGACATCCGCTTTTCTGGGCAGAAGAAATGGTACGTTATATGGTTATCGCGTCTACCATGTTAATGCTTGGACCTGCCTCTAAAGAAGGAAACCTAATGGGAGTTGAATTTGTCCTGGATTTATTTCCGGGACAAATTCAAAGAATCATAAGGATAGCGGTTAAGGCAGTGAGTGTATTTTTCTATATTTTTATAAGCTACCATGGTGTGAAATTGGTCTCGAAAATCATGGAAAAGAATCAATTATCACCTGCACTGCAAATACCGATGTGGATTCCATATGCATTGATTCCTTTAGGCCTATGTATATTGGCAGTTTATGAATGCTTTGCAATCAAAGCATTAATTTCAAAGAAGGTTAAGGGGGCGGATAAATGTTAATCGCATCAATTTTTATACTATTACTACTTTTGGGGTTCCCCATAATCATGGTGATATGCATTACAGGTGTTTCTTATATCATCCTAACAGGTGTTCCCTTAACTGTTGTGGCGCAGAGAATTTTTGTCGGAATGGATTCTTTTACTCTTTTGGCTATTCCCCTTTATATATTAATGGGAAATATCATGACCCGGGGCGGTCTTACAAAGAAAATGATAAACTGGTGTAATGTGTTGGTAGGTCACATCCGGGGTGGCCTGGGACATGTAAACGTATTGGTAAGTATTCTTTTCGCCGGAATTTCGGGTTCTGCATCGGCAGATACCTCTGCTATCGGTAACATTTTGATACCTGCCATGGTGGATGACGGATATGATGCTGATTTTTCCGTTGCGGTAACTGCAGCATCAAGTTGTATCAGCCCTATTATACCGCCCAGTATTATTTTTGTAATTTATGGTGTTACTGCAGAAGTCTCAATAGCAGGGATGTTCGCATGCGGGGTTATACCGGGTGTGCTGATGGGTGTATTGCAAATGCTTATGGTGGCTTATCTGTCAAAAAAGAGGAATTATCCAAAACGTGATAAGCGGGCAACAGGCAGTGAAATTTTAAAGGTCACGGTGGATTCTGTATTAGCTTTATTCGGTCCCACGATAGTTCTATTCGGTATTGTTTTCGGTATATTTACACCTACGGAAGCAGGCGGCGCAGCTGTTGCATATTCCTTAATTTTAGGAGTATTTGTTTACAAGGAAATCAAGTGGAGGGATTTACCCAAAATATTGTGGGAGACAGCATTGACAAGTGCCGGAGCGTACTTTTTAGTCGGCAGCTCTATGGTATTTGCCTGGATATTAGCCGCAGAAAGAGTGCCGCAAATGGTAGCACAGACTTTGGCCTCATATACAACCAATCCGATTTTGCTGCTCTTATTGTTTAATGTATTATTCTTATTTGTAGGGACTTTTATGGAGGCAATAAGTGCCATTATAATTTTAACACCCATATTGCTGCCGGTAGCAGCAGCCGTGGGAATTCACCCGATACATTTGGGTATCGTAATGTGCGTTAATTTGGCTGTAGGGTTCATAACTCCGCCTGTAGGCGCATGCATGTTTATAGCCTGTATGATCGGTAAGATATCGGTAGAAAGGTTTGCCAGGGCCATTTGGCCTTTCTTGATTACGAATGTAGTTACGGTGCTTATAATCAGTGTATTACCGGATCTTGTGCTATGGCCGTTAAATCTATTGAAATAAAGAGTGGCCGTTATTGGATGGAAGGTGTTTACTTTGAAGAACAAAGGAATAGTTATTAATATACAAAAGTATTCGTTGCACGACGGAGAAGGAATAAGGACCTTGGTATTTTTAAAGGGCTGCCCTTTGAGTTGCTTATGGTGCGCGAATCCCGAATCACAAAATAAGCACAAGGAAATAGCATTATATCCGATTAATTGTATTAAATGCGATGAATGCATCAATATTTGTAAATTAGGTGCAATAAGTACTAATGATGAAACAGGTTTAATAGAGATAGACAGATCCTTATGCGACGGTTGTGGTGAATGTGCAGAGTCCTGTTATTCGGGCGGGATTAAGCTTATTGGTGAATGCATGACCGTTGACGAGGTTTTTTCACATATTAAAAAAGACATGACGTTTTATAAAAAGTCAAACGGCGGTGTAACCTTATCGGGAGGAGAGCCTACCGTCCAGTCGGAATTTTGCAGGGAAATATTAAAAAAATGCAAAGGTCATGGTATTTCAACTGCGCTGGAAACTTGCGGTTATGTTAATTGGGAAACCTTAAAAGATATATTGCAATATGTTGACGTAGTCTTATATGATTTAAAAGTTATGGATGAAAAATTGCACATTAAGTATACAGGTGTATCTAATGTTTTAATAAAAGAAAATGCTCAGAAAATAGTAGAGTTAGGTAAAGAAATAATAATCAGGTATCCTATGATACCCGGATATAACACATCGGAATACAATATAAAGAATATGGGAGAATTCGCTCGTGGTCTAAATATAAAAAGGGTAGACATTCTCCCTTACCACAAACTTGGAGTTTCCAAGTACAGTGCCATAGGGAAGTTATATCGGATATCGGATATTGAACCACCGACAGAAGATGAAATAGAAAAGGCTAAGGCCATATTGGAATCATTCGGTTGTATCGTACACATAGGTGGATAACTGACATAGTATTAAATGATTGGAGTTGGTGCTAAATGGAAGAAACTGATAAAATAATGCAATTTAGACAAAGGCGTATCAGTAGGATAAAAAGATTAAAAGAACATTTTCTAAAATATAAACCGGAATTATGCACTGAACGAGCGAGAATAATAACCAAATCTTATGCAGAAAATGAGTCCGACAGTGCACCGACTAAGAGGGCAAAAGCCTTTTATGATATTTTATCTAAAATGTCAATTTATATAGACGAAGATGAACTCATCGTTGGTAATTTAGGATATAAACCAAGGACGGCTCCCATATACCCGGAGTATTCCGTGAATTGGATTTTGGATGAGATTGATACCTTTTCGACCAGGCCCGGAGATAAATTTCAAATAACGGAAGAAAACAAAAAAATCTTATTAGATATTCTGCCTTTATGGAAGGGTAAAACTGTTGAAGACAGGGCGTTAGGGCGCACACCTAAGGAAATAAGAAAATCCATGGACTCTATGGTATTTATCAGTCAAAATATGTTGACCGGTGGAGTGGGCCATTATATTATTGATTATCGGAAGATTTTAACCTTAGGTATTAAAGGAATCAAAGAAGAGATATACAAAAAGGTGGAAGAATCAGATCTATCCGATTATAAAAATATTGATAAAAAAACGTGCTATGATGCAATGCTCATAACCTGTGATGCAATAGTATTATTTGCACGAAGGTTTGCAGATATGGCAGAACAAATGTCTCTAAATGAAGCAAATGTTCAGCGCAAAAAGGAATTAGAGACTATCGCGAAAATCTGCAGAGTTGTACCGGAAAATCCCGCCGGTTCATTTCATGAGGCACTTCAATCTTTCTGGTTTATAGAAGCAGCCTTGTACCTGGAGCAAAATGGTCTGGCCGTTTCGCCTGGCAGATTTGATCAATATATGTTGTCTTTTTATAAAAATGATATAGAAAAGGGGATTCTAAGCAAGGAGGAAGCACAAGAACTTCTTGAATGTCTTTGGGTTAAATTCCCTAATGTCATTAAACTGTATAATAATGACGCTGCCAAAGCATTTGGCGGTTTTCCTACAAACCAGTGCATTATAATTGGAGGACAGGATAAATACGGTTTTGATGCTACAAATGAACTGTCTTATGCATGCCTGGATGCTACCGCTAATACAATGCTGAATGACCCTTCACTAGCCGTGAGGTTACATAAAAATGCTCCTTTGGAATTTATAAGGAGGACATCCGAAGTAATTCGCCTAGGGACGGGTATGCCTAAAATTTTTAATGATGAAGTAATAATTCCTTCTATGATGAATAAAGGTATTGATTTGGAAGATGCCAGAGACTATGCAATTGTCGGATGTGTTGAGCCGGTTGTTCCCGGGAAGAACCTGAATTGGTGCAATGCGGCATATTTCAGTTTGGCAAAATGTCTGGAGCTGGCCATTAATGACGGTAAATCTTTTATGACCGGTGAACAACTTGGTCCTAAAACAGGCGGACTTGATGAATTTGAATCTTTTGAGGATGTTTTAGATTCTTATAAAAAACAAGTCGAGTATTTTGTGAGACAGATGACTATATCAATAAATATTATAGATATGGCACAAGGTGAGTTGACACCGAACCCGTTCGCTTCTTCGTTCATGTCCGATTGCATAGGTAAGGGCGAAGATTTGATTCGGGGAGGAGCTGTTTTCAACTTTACGGGACCGCAGGGAGTCGGAGTTGCAAATGTGGCTGACTCTTTATCAGCTATAAAGAAGATTGTTTTTGAAGACAAAATGATAAGCAAAGCGCAACTGGCGGAACTTTTGATAACTGATTTTGAAGAAAACGAACGCTTGAGACAACTTCTTATGAATCGCCCTCCGAAATACGGTAATGATGAGGATTATGTTGATCTGTTGGCGAGAAAGGCAGCTTTGATATACTGTGATGAAGTTAAAAAATATAAAAATGTCAGGAAAGGCTTTTTTCAGCCGGGTTTATATCCCGTCAGTTCTCATGTTGCATTAGGCGAAGTTGTCGGAGCAATGCCGGATGGAAGAAAATCAGGTGAGCCGCTGGCTGACGGTGTTTCGCCGGTGCAGGGAAAAGATTTGAAAGGCCCGACATCCGTTATGCGTTCAGTATGTAAACTTGATCATATCAGTGCTTCGAATGGAACTTTATTGAACGTTAAACTTCATCCCAATGCAATTAAAGACGAAGGCGGCTTATTGAAGTTTATAGACTTGAACAGAAGCTTTATAGATATGGGCGGATGGCATGTTCAGTATAATATAATCAACGTTGAGACACTGCTTGATGCTCAAAAATCACCGGAAAAATATAGAAGCCTATTGGTCAGGGTTGCCGGTTACAGTGCATTTTTTGTAGAATTAGATAAAAAGCTGCAGGATGATATTATTAAAAGAACAGAACATGTAATATAAAGTATGTTATATAGGAGAGGAAAAATGGAACACAATTCTTTAGAGATTCCCCTTCCGTCAATTACGGTATTTCCGAGTAAATATATACAGGGCCGCAATGTTTTGAGTACAGCAGGCTATTACCTGAAGCCTTTGGGTGCTAATTATCTGATTATTGGCGGTATGAAATCTTTAGAAGCCGTCGGTGAAAAGTTAATAACCTCTATTGCAACCCACGAAATCTATAGCACCATCGAGACTTATGCCGGTGACTGTACAGAAAAAGAAATAGAACGGTTAGCAGTTTTGGGTAGGAAAAACAGTGTAAATGCGGTTATGGGTGTTGGCGGCGGTAAAGTAATAGACACAGCGAAAGTGGTTGCTAAATTTTTGAATGTGCCCGTGGCAATAATTCCTACAGTGGCATCTACTGATGCCCCAACCAGTGCGGTATCTGTAATATATAATGAGAATGGTGAATTCAGCCATTATGTTTATTACAATAATCCTGATTTAGTCCTTACGGATACAGAGATAATAGCCAAATCACCAAAACGTTATCTGATTTCCGGAATGGGCGGTGCAATTGGGGTAAGTTACGAAGCTGAAGCCTGTATGCTGTCGAGGGCTAAGACAACAGCCGGCGGCAGTCCTTCATTCTTGGCTGCACAAAGTGCTGTTACAGCGCGAAAAGTCATACTTAAAAACGGGATCACAGCTGCTATTTGCAATGGATTGGGTAGATGGAGTCCGGCCTTGGAAAGCGTTGTTGAAGCAAACTTTTTACTTAGCGGCATAGGATTTGAAAACGGCGGCTTGGCAGTGGCACACAGTATTTATCACGGATATAGAAGTATAAACAAAAAAGATTGTTTTCACGGCGAAGTCGTATCTTTTGGCACATTAGTCCAGATGATTATTGAATGTCGAGGGGAAGATGAGCTTGGTACCATTATGAATTTTTATCGCGAAGTTGGGCTACCCTATACCTTTAAACACCTTCATATAGAAGATGATCATGAAATAAGAGAAATAGCAAAAGCAGCATATAACCACGGTACTGCAAGAAATATGCATTTGCCGGTCAGCCCGTCAGTAATATACGATGCCATGGTTTTGGCGGATGCCTTGGGACATAGGTATATGGATGCAGAATAAAGAAATTTATGAGATTGTTTAATGACGCTTGTTATTAACGTAAATGCTGTATTATTACTAATCATGAAATAAAATTAACAATTAGGAGGTATAAAGTGGAAAAGAAGTATTTGGATGCTTATGAAAAGGGTTTAAAAAAAGTAGAGTATATGAAAAATAACCTATCTGAATTTCCTCATATCACGAAGGATGGCAAATGGCTTACCCATGAGCTTGGACACTGGACAGGGGGGTTTTGGACCGGACTTTTATGGCTATATGCTTTGGAAACAAAAAAGGCTGAGGATTTTGAAGCAGCTAAAAGTTGGGCCTTGAGGCTTAAGGATAGAGTCTCAGATAATAAGACACACGATCAGGGATTTATTTATGGGCCTAGTTGTGTGATGGGTTATAATCTATTGGGATCGGAAGAGTTTTTGCCCCTTATTCATGCAGGTTCAGGCAACATGATTGATCTTTACAATGACAAATCAGGGCTGATATTGGCATGGGATGAGTTAGATTATCAGGGAATTGCAATAGTTGATACTATAATGAACCTACCGCTTATGTGGGTTTCGGATACATTGAAAAAAGATGATTCCCATAAGGAAATAATGAAGACCGTAGCAGGAAATATCGCCAAGTATCACATAAGAAACGATTACACATCTTCCCACGTAGTGAAATGGGATGACAATTATAATATTACTCAGGATACCCACCAGGGCGCCTCAGCCACATCTTGCTGGAGCAGAGGGCAGGCATGGGCACTATACGGGTTTGCAAATATGTATCGATATACCGGTGATTCAGAGTATTTAGATATGTCGATAAAATTGGCTGATTATTTTTACAATAATTTGAATAAAGATATGTTGCCGGCATGGGATTTCATCTATAAAGATAATAGTGATAATCCGATTGATGCTGCGGCTTCATCTATAGCTTCCTCCGGCATGTTGCTTATTGCACAGCTTAAAAAGCGGGATAATGATCTAAAAGGGTACGATATTTGGGTTAAACGTGCTAAGGACGTTTTAGATGCTTTAATCGATAATTGTTTATACAATGATTTATTAAAATATGGGATCATCGAAAAAGTGACAGTTGATTATCCTCGTAAATCAGGGGTTGGGGAATCTTCAATGTATGGGGATTACTACTTTATGGAGGCCCTATACAGATTACAGAATATCGATAACATAGACAACGTACTCAAGCTATATTAAGTGAGGTTTGTTGCAAATTTAGTTATATAGAATTGTTTTTTTGGTGTATGATTACAGCTGGTATGGAGGTTAGATATGAAAGCAGCGGTTTTAAAAAAGTGGGGTAATATAGAAGTTGTTGATATTGAGATTCCTGAACCGGGCCCCGGTGAGTGTCTTATAAAGGTGGAATATGCAGGAGTTTGCGGCTCCGATGTCCATATTTATGAAGGGACTCATCCCACTGCCGAGGCACCCGTTATTCTCTGTCATGAAATATTAGGTGAAGTTGCGCAGATTAATGGAGAATCTTCCAATGGATTAAAAATCGGTGATAAAGTCACAGTAGAACCGCTGATAAGTTGCGGTGTATGTGAGGCATGCAGGAACGGACATTTTCATGTCTGCCGCGAATTAAGACTTTTAGGTGTTCATGAGGATGGCGGTTTCGCTGAATATGTAAAAGTGGATATAAATAAAGTAGTTAAAGTTCCTTCTATTCCTGATAAAATTGCTGTGCTCACGGAGCCATTAGCGGTGGGTCTTCACGTGGTGAGACGGTCAGAGCTTAAGGCAGGACAGAAAGTCTTGATAATAGGCGGAGGTCCTATCGGTATTTGTATAGCGGTCATGGCAAAAATGGCAGGTGCATCAAAAGTTGTTGTAATGGAAGGAAACAAAAAAAGGATTGAATTGCTGAATGATTTAGGCTTAATTGCTATAGATGCTTTTGCAGACGGTGCATCGGATGAAGCAATGGCATATACAAATCAGGAAGGCTTTGATACGGTTTATGAAGTGACCGGATCAGAAAGTGGAATAAGGACAGCAATTTCGAATTGCAAAATACGGGGATGTGTTGTGCATGTTGGATTTCCGGGAAAAAATTATGAATATAACCATCTTCCGATAATATTCAAAGAACTGACAGTAATGGGCAGCAGGGTCTATTCTATGGACGATTTTGTGGATACAATTAATTTGATTAAAGTTATAGTAGAAAGAAATATTTTCGACTTGGGGAAAATGATCAGCGATGTATTCTCACTAAATGAAATACAAAAAGCATTTGACATGATGTTGGAAAGAACAAATCTTTCGAAAATTGTAATAAAAATATGAATATGTACAAATAAAGTTGCCCTATTTATGTAATTCTTGTTAAACGGAGGGATGATTTTGATACTTGACATGTTTAAGTTAGATAATAAGACGGCAATTGTGACGGGAGCCAATACAGGCATAGGGCAGGCCATTGCTGTAGGACTTGCTGAAGCCGGGGCGGATATAGCCGGTGTAGGCAGGAGTGATATGAAGGAAACAAAAAAGATGGTTGAAGATATCGACGGGAATTTTTTTGAAATATACGCTGACTTATCAACCACTGAGCCTATAAATGATATAATTTCCAAGACCTTAAAGAAATTCGGACATGTAGATATACTTGTTAATAATGCAGGAATTATAAGAAGGGTACCGGCTATTGAGCATACTGAAAAAGATTGGGATGATGTTAGTAATACTAATCTGAAAATTCTATTCTTTCTCAGCCAGGCTGTTGCAAAAGAGTATATCAAACAAGGTACAGGCGGAAAGATTATAAATATAGCATCTATGCTTTCTTTTCAAGGCGGTATTATAGTGCCTTCCTATACGGCAAGCAAAAGCGGCGTAATGGGTGTAACAAGGGCTTGTGCCAACGAATGGATAGAATACGGAATAAACGTTAACGCCATTGCACCGGGATATATAGCAACTAACAATACGGCACCGATAAGGAAAGATGAGGAAAGAAGCCTAAAAATTTTGGATAGGATACCCGCAGGAAGATGGGGTACCCCCTCAGACCTAAAAGGTGTTGCCGTATTTTTAGCTTCGGATGCTTCAAAATACGTTGCAGGATACACAATAGCTGTTGATGGCGGATGGTTATCAAGATAATAATTTGATTCTTACATAAAAAAATGGCCATTCAAATGTTAAAAATACCACGAGCAAAAGTATAAAACATGAAACTGGTCAAACATGGAATTCAGTAAAACATATAAAGAATGAGACTATGAAATGGTTTGTGTATGAAAATCCTCCGAGTTTAGGTAAAATAAAAATACTTAACAAGGAGGATTTCTTATGGGCGAAAAGACCAGAAAGTAAAACAATCAATTATTAAAACTGATAAAGGAAACTTATCAACCCGAAATAACACAAGGTATTCAGGATGCATTAAAGGATTTGACATCAGGGATGCTTGAAGAAATGCTTAAAGCAGAATTGGACAACCATCTAGGTTATGAATACGGGGAAAAGCCCTTAGGACTAAATACAAGAAACGGATATAGTACAAAGACGGTAAAGTCTTCCGGTGGTGAAATAGATATAAAGGTTCTAGAGACAGAGATGGGAGCTTTGAACCATAGGTTGTAAAGAAGTATGACAAGGAAATATCTAATATAGAAAACAAGATTATTTAAATGTATGGAAGAGGTATGACTACAAGAGATATTTCAACCCATATCCAAGAGATATATGGTTATGGGGTGTCTTAATCCATGGTATCAAAAATAACAAATAAAATATTGCCAACTATAGAAGAATGGAAACAAAGACCGTTAGACGAGACTTATCCATTTGTATTTGACAGCAAAATTTTGCTGTGTAAACTGATGGTAGACCTGCTTAAGGTAAAATATATTTTATATTAAGAATTTTGCTATGCATTTTTTCTAAAAAACCTTGACTCGGAAGAGCGAAACACAAACCATTAGACACTACCCTACCCATAAAAGGAAAAATAAAAAGGCCGATATATTTGTCGACCTTTATAATCTTACTCTTCTTCTTCTATTTTTATTTCAGCTTTAAACTTTTTACTTATCCTTCCTACAGGCTTCTGCTTACCGGTTGCTGCTCTATGCTTCGCGCCTTCAACTTCTCTTTTCCAACCTTCATCATCCAGTTTCATTGGACATATGCCGGCTCTGCACTTACCCGCTATATGTTCTTCAAATTCTTCTCTCATATATTTTAAACAATCAACGAGTGCTGTTGTTGCAGCTTGACCTAAACCGCAAAATGAAGTATTTTTCATTGTTTTTGATAAGCTATAAAGTTTATCTATATCTTCTTCCTTGGCAATGCCATGTGAAAACTTATCCAACAGTCCATGAATTCTTGTATTGCCTTCGCGGCATGGAGTGCATTTCCCGCAAGATTCATGCATAAAGAATTCCGTTATACATTTCAGAAAATCTATTACACAATTAGTGTCGTCAACAACCAACAATGCGCCGGAGCCTAATTTCAGTTCATTATCCCTTAAGGCTTTATAGCATAAAGGCGTATCTAATTTTTCACCGGTAAAGCATGCGCCGGAGGAGCCTCCTAATTGTACAAATTTAAGAGTTTTGCCGTCGGGAATGCCGCCGCCTATTTCATAAATTATTTCTCTAATGGGGGTACCGAAAGGAATTTCATAGACGCCCCTGTTCGCGACATTACCGGATAAACAGACTAATTTTGTGCCGCCGCTGGCTTTTGTGCCGTAAGATGCGTATTCATCTCCGCCGTACTTTATTATATAAGAAATGCAGCTGTAAGTTTCTACGTTTTGCAGAAGGGTAGGTGCTTTATGCAATCCCACCTGTGTCAAATAAGGGGGTTTCTTTCTGGGCCTGCCGGACTTACCTTCTATTGATTCAAGCAAAGCCGTATTTTCTCCGCATACATAGGCTCCGGCTCCCCAGACAACATGGACATGAAAGCTGAAATCCGTACCAAATATATTATCGCCCAAGTAATTTGTTTTTACTGCGTTGTTGATAGCATTATTCAAGGTTTCCTGTAAATCCAAATATTCTCCTCTGACATA
>CAZMPR010000004.1:0-23218 GCA_964568265.1 uncultured Clostridiaceae bacterium
AATTTTCGGTTGTCGTTTACAAAAAAAGTAGTCAATTTTAGAATAGCGAAACCAGACGGGGATTAGGCGAAAACACCTGTCGGCGTCCAGAGAACCAGCAGTGAATGGAACATATGAAGGATATATATTCTCGTCAGCCGTTCATAACCTCAAAATTTCAGGCATCTCGGACCATATCCTCGATATCAAGAGTCGCTTTCCATCCTAAATCCCTTTCTGCCTTTGAAACGTCAGCGTAGCTGATGGCAAGGTCGCCCGGGCGTCTTCCAGCTATTTCATAGGGCACATCCACTCCGTTGACCCTGATGAATGCGTTGATAAGCTCCATAACCGAGGTGCCCCTTCCTGTGCCCAGATTGTGGACATTGACGCCCTTTTCAAGCTTCTGCAGAGCATTGACATGCCCCCTAGCCAAATCCGTTACATGAATGTAATCCCTCACCCCTGTCCCGTCCGGCGTGTCATAGTTGTTTCCGAATATCCGCAGCTTTTCGAGTTTCCCTCTCGCCACTCTTGTTACATAAGGCATGAGGTTGTTTGGAATGCCGTTCGGGTCCTCTCCGATCAGTCCGCTTTTATGGGCTCCCACAGGATTGAAATATCTAAGCAGTGAGACGGCAAAACCGGGGTTGGCCTTTGCAGTGTCGTTAAGAATGCGTTCGCTTATAATCTTTGTCTCGCCATAGGGGTTGGTCGCAGGCTTAAGATCCATATCCTCCCGCAGCGGAGAAGGCTGCTCTCCATAAACAGTAGCAGATGAACTGAAGACGAACTTATTGATGCCATGTACTAAGGACATCCTGCTCAGCGTTATTGTAGAGAGAATATTGTTGTAGTAATAATCAAGCGGCCTAGATACAGACTCCCCCACCGCCTTAAGTCCGGCAAAATGTATGATCCCGTCGACTCTTTGCTCCTTGAAAAGCCTGCCGAGCATTTTTTCATCCGTAACATCTATATTATAGAAGAGGGGCTTTACGCCTGTGATCTGATGGATTCTCTCTACGACCTTCAGCTTTGAATTTATGAGGTTGTCGGCAATGACTACGTCGTGGCCGCTGTCAATTAGCTCAACGACAGTGTGGCTCCCGACAAAGCCCGTTCCACCTGTTACGAGTATCTTCATTTTCCCTGTCCGCCTCTTCTGTTATTTGTCTTCGGTAACTTAATAACAATAAGATCCGTGACTATTTTACCCTTCTTTGAGCACATCTGAACCTTTCTAGATGATCAATATGCCGCAAGATTTGAAATGGGATTCACCTAGGTTATCATAATCTACGGGCAAAAAAGCCGTTATGTCATAGCAAATCTATAGTTGACCACAATCGCCCACCAAAAATTGACCCACCCCAACAATATAACTACCGTTGAGATTGAAATAATCACTAAAGAGGCAGCAAAAACGATAAAAGACTGATACAAATGATAAGACAGGAAGCAATATCTGGTCCAACTGTGCACGTAATTTAAAAGAAATTTGGCATATCAAAGAACACAGTATAGAAAATTTTTGTCAAATGTGTAGATCTGCTTTCAATAAGAGCTCTAGATCTAGATATAGTCTCGTCCTCTCTCCAATCAATACATTTGCGGTATAATTCAAGTTGTCATTTCAGAAATTACCACAAATATTTCGGGTATGGAGATTGCTAAATGAAACCAACTTTTTTAATTCAAGAATTATCTGCTTTAGGCAGTTTTTACGCCGGAGTTCCGGACTCATTGCTCGCCCCTCTCTGTGACCATCTTATTCGGAAATATGGCATATCAGAAAAACACACGATTTGTGCCAACGAAGGGAACTGCGTTGCACTTGCCGCAGGTTATCACCTGGCAACGGGAAAAGTGCCCGTCGTCTATCTCCAGAACAGCGGCATAGGCAATATCATCAATCCATACGTTTCCCTGCTTAACGATAAGGTATATGGGATACCATGTATATTTGTTATCGGCTGGAGAGGTGAGCCCGGATTCCATGACGAACCCCAGCACAAATTTCAAGGAGAAAAGACTGTCACCATCCTTGAGCACTTAGGCATAAAAACCTTTATACTTTCTAAGGAAACGACTAATGAAGAACTAAGGGCTAAAATGGAAGAATTTCGCCCACTACTCTTCTCTGGCAAAAGCATTGCTATTGTCGTACGAAAAGACGCCTTTGAGGCTGAGGATAATATAAAATACACAAATTCGTACAAGCTTGTCCGCGAAGAGGCAATTAAGAGTATTGTCACAGCATCTTCTAAAGACATCATTGTATCTACAACAGGAAAAACCTCCCGCGAACTCTTCGAGATAAGAGAAGCGACAGGCCAATCACATATTTATGATTTTCTTACCGTGGGCTCTATGGGACACAGTTCATCGATTGCCTTGGGTATTGCCATTCAAAAACCAAAGACTAAAGTCTGGTGCATCGATGGTGACGGCGCTGTCATTATGCATATGGGGGCAATGGCATTAATAGGACAAACGGCACCCCAAAATCTTGTTCACATCGTACTTAACAACCATGCTCATGAGAGTGTTGGGGGTGCGCCTACTCCAACAGGAAAAATAGATCTCGTTAAAATTGCAAAAGCTTGCGGATATCCTGTTGCGGTATCTGTAGATAACATTGATTCGCTGAATAAAACGCTTCAAGATGCAAAGAATTCTAAAAATTTATCCTTCGTTGAGGTCAAAACTGCCATCGGCTCTCGCCATGATTTGGGCAGACCTACGACCACGGCCAAAGAAAACAAAAAGAATTTTATGGAATATCTAGGAGATCTTGAATAATCATGAAAGCATTGATATTGAATTCGGGCATAGGCAAAAGAATGGGTGCTCTTGTAAGTGATCACCCCAAATGTATGACTCGGATTTCCCCAACAGAAACCATTATAAGCCGCCAGCTTCGTCAAATAGCTGATGTTGGCATAGAAGAAGCAATAATAACGACCGGACCATTCCATGACCTGCTGACCGATTACTGTAGTTCGCTGGGACTCCCAATTGACATTACCTTTGCCAATAATTCTTTGTTTGCTGAAACAAACTACATCTATTCCATATTTTGCGCAAAAAATCATCTAAGAAACAATGACATACTTATGATGCATGGTGATCTTGTATTTGACGATACTGTTTTGGATTTGATTTTAGGTCTTGAAAAGAGCGTAATCGCAGTTAGTACTACAATTCCTTTACCTGAAAAGGACTTCAAAGCTGTGGTTAAGGATGGAAAAATCAAAAAAATAGGAGTTGAGTTTTTTAAGAATGCAGTAGCTGCTCAACCGCTCTACTCTCTATTAAAAAATGACTGGGAGCTATGGCTCGATAAAATAATCGAATATTGCGAAGAGGGCAAGACTTCATGCTACGCTGAAAACGCCCTTAATGAAATTACCGAAGCATGTGAGATTCTGCCATACGACGTAGGCGACTCTCTCTGCACAGAGATAGACACCCCTGAAGATCTAGAAAATGTGTCAGCTAAACTGCGGGAAATATCCCAAAGAACCGTCTACATGTCCTTTTCTACAGATATGATCCACTGCGGACATACGTCCATCATCAAAAAGGCCTCGCAGCTGGGTAAACTTACCATCGGGATACTCTCTGATGAGGCTGTAGCAAGCTACAAGAGATTTCCTATCCTATCCGCGGAACAAAGGAAAGCCATAATCTCAAGCATCTCGGGAGTTCACAGGGTTGTTGACCAAAATACTCTCAGTTACGCCGAAAACCTACGAAAATATAGACCAACCTATTTAGTTCACGGAGATGACTGGAGAGAAGGATTTCAGAAACCGGTCCGCGATGAGGCTATAAAAGTTTTGGCAGAGTATAGCGGACAACTGGTAGAGTTCCCATATTCAACGGATGAACAGTGTAAAAGTCTCGAAAACCATGCAAAAGCCCATCTTTCCATCCCCGATATCAGAAGAGGAAGACTACGTAGATTGCTAAGCATTAAACCGCTCGTCACCATACTTGAGGCGCACAGTGGAATTACCGGCCTAATCGCTGAAAAAACGACTGTCTACAAGGACGGCAAAGCATTTCAGTTTGATGGTATGTGGGTATCATCTCTCTGTGACTCAACCGCAAAAGGAAAGCCAGATATTGAGCTTGTGGACATGTCGTCGCGCATTAGAACAATAGACGACATAATGGAGGTGACCACCAAGCCCATCATATTGGATGGTGATACAGGAGGCCAGATTGAACACTTCGTTTACAATGTAAGAACACTTGAAAGAATGGGTGTCTCCGCAATCATTATTGAAGATAAAACGGGACTCAAAAAGAACTCTCTTTTTGGATGTGAAGTTGAACAAACCCAAGACAGCATAGAAAATTTTAGCGCAAAAATCTGTGCTGGGAAAAAAGCACAGAAAACTAAAGAATTTATGATAATAGCAAGAATTGAGAGTCTTATACTCGAGCTAGGAATGGAAGACGCACTAAACAGAGCTTTCGCCTACGTCAAGGCGGGGGCCGATGGAATAATGATACACAGCAGAAAAGAAGATCCGGCTGAAATATTTGAATTCATCGAAAGATTCCGAAACGAAGATAAGCTGACGCCGATTGTCGTAGTTCCAACATCTTTTAACTCCGTAACTGAAGATGAATTTGCTGAAAGAGGCGTCAATATCGTTATTTACGCAAATCAACTCACACGGAGTGGTTTCCCAGCGATGAAAAAAGTTGCCGAGACAATACTGACCAACCGTAGGGCAAAAGAAGCTGACGACATGTGTATGTCAATAAAAGAGATTCTAACTCTCATACCGGAGGAATAAAAATGGAACAGACAATATATAGGGGACAAGAGTGTTACAAGGAACTCATTAACATATTGTTAAAACTCTCTCCGCGCAAAATCTTTCTAGTTGGAAACGGTGTAAAGAGATTTAAGCCAATTAAAGATATCGTTGATAGCTCTGGCGTTCCATACGTGATGTTCAATGACTTTAAACCCAATCCTATTTATGAGGACGTGTGCAAAGGTGTCATCTCTTTCATTGAATCGGGATGCGATGTCATCATTGCCTTTGGCGGGGGAACGACCATAGATGTTGCTAAATGTATAAAATTATTCAGTGGTCTAGATCATGATAGAAACTACTTGGAACAAAAATATTCAGATACGAGGATACCTCTCATAGCGATTCCAGAGACCGCCGGGACCGGCAGCGAGTCTACCTCTTTCGCTGTGCTTTATTTTGACGGTGATAAACATTCTGTGGCACACGATAGCATACTGCCGGACTATGCAATATTGGCGCACGAGGCACTAAAGACACTTCCGCTGTACCAGAAGAAGTGCACGATGATGGACGCGCTTTGTCAGGCAATTGAAGCGTGGTGGTCGGTCAACTCGACCGAAGGAAGCTGGTCTTATTCTAAGAAATCAGTTGAACTGATAATAGGAAATATGAACGAATATCTGGATGACTCTTCGGAAAAAGCTGCGGAATCTATTATGTTAGCCTCTAACTACGCAGGAAGGGCGATAAACATAGCAAAGACAACGGCAGCACATGCCATGAGCTATAAAATAACCTCAATGTACAATCTCCCACACGGACATGCGGTTGCTATCTGTCTGCCCAAAGTCTGGCGCTACATGGCAGAAAATATTGACAAATGTGAAGACCCTAGGGGTACAGAATACTTGGCAGCTACTTTCATGGATATATCTAATGCTTTAGAATGCAATTCTGTTGAAGAAGCGATAAATTGGCTTGAAAGTTTACTTGTACATTTTGAATTAGAGAAGCCTAAAATCTACAATAAAAAAGATTTAGAAATACTTTCTAAATCTGTGAATCTTGAAAGATTAAGAAATAATCCTGTCTTACTTGACAATAAAATTTTATCTGACATATACCTAAAACTATCTTAATAACTAATTATTTTATTTTGTTAAACAACAAATAAAGATATTTTTTTTCATATTTATTTAACCCATATAACCACAATGATATTATATATATTAAAATAAATACAAAACAGTTTATACAAAGCTGAAACCATCCATTTATTGGGATAAGCAGAGTCAATGACGACAATCCAGCAGAAACTAATATACAAATTAATATCCCTTTAATAATTTCTTTATATAAACGCAAAATATTTAAATGAATTATTCTTATGTAATATATATTTGTTATTATAATATTTCCTATTATTATAGATATCGCTGTTCCAATGGGCGCTCCTAACATGCCTATTTTTTTAACTAGAACTATAGTTATTATAATATTAAAGACCGAAGTAAAAACTACTACTAATGACCTAAACATACGTTTATTCATTGCAGTTAAAATACTAAGACAAACATTCTGTATGAGAGGAAACATCAGAGGAATAATTAGAATCAATGCAATATACCATGCCATTTCTGCTTCTTGGCCAATCCAAAGATATATGAAGTATTTACCGTATAATGAAAAACCCGCAATTACAGCACCGCAAAAAACAAACTGTACTCTTCCAGGTTGGATTACTAAATCGGTCAATTCTTCTCCTGTTGCATTTTTTACAACCATTTGAGTTGCTTTTGGTACATAAAGTGAGTTCATTGAGTTAGGAATTGATGCAAAAAACGAGCATATTGTCATTGCTATGGAATAAACAGCAACTGCCGTAGGGTCTAGAAAAACTCCTAAAATGGTCTTATCCGCAGCATTATTAACATAAGTTGCTACAGACTGAAGAAATAAAGCGACCATTAAAAAAACTATATTCCGTATTAATAAACTATCATAATAATGAAATTTTATTTTTGGCTTAATATATATTATATTGTAACTTAATATAAATATAAAAATACCCAGAGATATTAAACAATCAACTATTGCTATTGCTATTACATTAAATCCTAATATTAACAATAAATAAACTAATATAAATTTTATAACTACTCTAGCTAATGCAATGCTTTTTATCAATTCATATTTTTCACTTGACATTGCAATACCCTGAAAATAATGTCCTCCCAAAGTAAATAATATCTGTAAAACCATAAACATCAACATTAATTTTGCAAGCATAACTTCTTGATAATTAAGCGATTTATATATAAAACTAATATTGATGTAAATAAGACTAGCCATTATAGTTATTATTATTGATAAAACTATTAGTATTACTGCAGTATGAAAAAGAAGATTTTCTTCACCTTTTTTATCGACATCTTCTAAATAAAATGTACGAAAGCGCATTACCGTAGAAGCGATGCCAAAGTCAAATATCAGAATGTACTGCGCTATTGAAAAGACCATTTGATAGATCCCATAAATATTTATACCCAAATATCTTAAATAGATTTTTGTTAACAGAATTGATGATATGGATTGCATAGCTACCGTAATATAGCCTATGATAATTGCTCTTGTTCTCGAACTATTTTTCATATCTTGCCCTATTTTACTGTCTATTTTGTTTTATCATTTTTCTGTATAGTTTAGAGGCATAATGAGGTAGTCTCTTTGTAATTTTACTTTTTATTATCCGTTTTCGATTATCTTTTAAATACTTTTTTACAATTTCATTAAAATTTCCAAGTGCGCAATTTTCCATCACTTGATTCCACTTCTCTCCTTTATGTTCCGATGCTTTTAGCTGGCGATTTCCCTTGATCGCAATATCTATTCCAACTATTTCTAGAATTAATTCATTAAATAATCCTTTGAATTTTAAATATTTACTATTGTTTAAAAGGCATATCGATAGTCCCTGAGAAACCTTTAACTTTAATGGAGCTTTTTCATATCCCCAAAAATCACCCATAGTAATGTCAGAAACTCTCTCAGGAGAGGCATACTTACATTCGAAGCAACTTGGACGTGATAGATTTCCTTTTAAATAATAGGGAAGATAGAATTCCTCTTCTGCTCCTAATCGTATGGTTATACTAGAAGCATCACATAATTTTATACACTTAATTTCTTGTACAAAGGCAGGCCATCCCCTTGCTTTTGAACGAAATCTGTAGTCAGTGACTTTTATTCTATGTTTTTCTTCAAGATACGAAATGTATTTTTTAAATATATAAACACTTGGGACTCCATGACATACGAAATCAACCGTTAGTAAATTGTTATAGTCGGCACCTAGATAGGATTTAAGCGCTGCCACCTGACACGGTGTCCCGGTAAACAAAACCTTTTTATTTTGGATCAAATATGCTTTTACTTTAGTATAAATGTCATATGTATTACTTTGCACATATTTTGAACCATGAATTTTTATCATGTCTTGCTCATTTTCAGCTGATATATGCAGTGGCTCCATGTTTTCGTTGTAAGCACAGCCAAACACAATCCCACCTTTACTTAAAAAATATTTAGCAAATGCCCCAAACACACCACCTGAACTGCTGAGTTTCAAAACATCTTCATTTATATTAACTGCGGCATAAGCCTTGATGGGCTTAGTTTTTGGTATCATTCCACTCTGAAAATCACATACTTCGCGACACATGTTACATCCAATACACTTTGTTTCATCGATAAAAGGATATGTAAAACCATACTCATCATCTTTAAAAGCAATTGCACCCACCCCACAAACGTTATAACAGACATAACATCCGCAACAACTTTCCTTGTCTAAGTACGGAGTCAGCATGATTGCTCTTCTCCATACAACGAGTTCTTTAAATAGTCTATTGATTCACTGCGTTTAGAATCGAGTTTTTTATTAATGGGGGAGTAGTCAATTCTTTGAATATCGTTTATGTTTGGTATCTGCGATATAATCCGATTTTTCAAATTAAACTGATCAAGCAGACTGAAAATTCTTGTGTTGTGCTTTTCTTGTGGTGAATTTGTTATTGGTTCCACAAAAAACTGCTTGTTGAAGTTAATAGAAAAAGCAATTCCATGAAAGCTATTTGTTACAACATACTCTGCATTCATCATATAACCAAGCCACTCCATAGGATCGGGGCTTTGTACCCTTTGTCCTTTTTGTATCTTTTTTAATAGTCCCGTGACTTGGACTATTTCAAGACTGGTAGACTTTGAGAGTTCAATAACAAATTTCTCTATACATGAAGAGCGATGTCTTAGATATACAAAAATATAGCCACGTGTACGTGGTAATCTTGCTACCGATCTCCACTCTTTTTCATTTAATAGAAAAGTCGGGTCCAAAACTACAGGGACAGTTTTTCCTGTAATATTGTTTATTAAAGCTTTTCCATGATTCTCTCTTATTGAAATATGTCCAAATAGGTTGAGATAATAAACAGATTTTTCTACCAAGTTAGATGGTAATTCACTTAAACCAAAACTCGGAGCGTATGCTATCTTCTTTGACGCTTCGTTAACAAAATCAAGAAAGTATGCCCAGTCAAATTTTACATTCGTGGGATTCCATATCTGATCACTGCCGACAATAAATTTATCATAGTGTGGGGCAATAATTGCCAGCTGTTCGCTAGTTTCATATTTAGTTTTTGTAATATTAAGGAATTTTTTTCTATAACTGCCAAAGGCAAAACGACGGTACTCCAACAGAGGAACTAAAAACATCCAAATAATTCTGCCTGCAATGCCAAATCTATTCTTTGCCGGAGGGAGATAGTTTAGATTGTCAGCTTTCCTCCATCCGCGTTTTTGGTAATTGATAATACAGCAGTCTGCACCAAGCACTGAAACAGCATATTGTAATGCAAATGCCTGTAAGGCTGAACCTACATTATTTGTGAAATGATACGTCAGAATCCCGATTTTCATTGGGCTAGTGCACCCCTTTGCTAGAGCTACAGTTTTATAAATTCTGCCAGTCTCTTACAATTGCCAGCTTGTACATACTTATTAAAAACCGGATTTAGTTTTTTTCTGCTGGATGCATACGGATCTTTATCGGCGACAATGTCGTTTAAAAATTTATAAAGGTCTAATTCAGTATATATGTGGTGCCCAGGCATAAGCCGAAGTGGGTCTTCAAAGTTCATTCCTCGTGTTTTGAGATAATCATTAATATCATCAACAACAAAACCTATTGGCTTATTAATTAATAAATAGTCTTGAAAAACTGATGAATAGTCAGTTATTAAGGCATCTGTTTGTGCTAGCATACTATATAGTGGTATATTTTTTTTATTAAGTTCTTTATTATCAGTTATTAAGATATTAGAATAACTCTTTCTCAAAAAATTTATTTCTATACTGGTCGCATGATGTAATTTTACTATGAACAATATATCATTACTATAGAGATAATCATTAATCCTTGATATATTGTTTTCTGTAAAAATAGGAATTTCAATTTTATGGGCGGTAAAACCAAAACGTTTCGCATTTCGGTATGTAGGTAAAAAATAAATTACTTTTCTGTATTTTTTGCGATTTACTCCAAATTTTGTTAATATATCGCTTTTTTGATGAGCCAACAAAAGGTCGTTCCTAGGTGATCCTAGTATTACAATCTGTTCTTCGCAAACATTCCAACTTTTTTTTATTGTCTCACGAAAAAGCTTAGATGGTATGATTACGTGCGAGTAACAATCCGCTATATTGTAAAATGTACGAGGAGATATGCTATATCCAATTTTTTTTAAGCCAAATCCATGCCATAATCCAATACAAATCTGTTTTTTAGCGACTTTACAACTAAATCTAGTTTGTCCATACGCATTAATAATATATTTAGATCGTAACATATAATATATACCGCATATATTATATGTTACAAATAGTTTACTATTTACTAAATTCTCTGGATACAAATAAATATTCGTAGCAAAATATTTGATATTATATTTGATATTATATTTATTTTTAATTAGAAATTCAAAAAAAATATATTGATTATCTCTTATCTCTACAACATCATTAAAAAATATCATATTTTTATTTTTAGGAATCACCTTATTCAATAAGGACAATATATGAAATATCAATGATCTTATTTTTAGTTTTATCATTCTATTTTTATCATATAATAATTTATTTTAATTACTAATTATAGTTTGATAAATCGCATATAATTTTTTGGGGGTCAGATTGATATCATATTCTTTAAACAATTCCAAATCCACCTCACGTTTTTTATTTAAACTACTGCCCGAGATAAGTTTTAAAGCCCATTCTTGTACCCCAGCCTCTAGTGGTAAAAATGTTAAATTATCAGTAACTTTAACCTCACTCGGGACTACGTCTGATACAAAGCATTGGAGCCCTGCTACTTGTGCTTCAACAAGAGAAAGTCCTAAACCTTCAAATAATGACGGAAATACGAATATATCCATTGCTGAAAGAAGTTCGTTCACATCATTTCTTAATCCAGCGAAGATAACCTTCTTTTCAAGACCACATTGCCTTACCTTATCAAGCACTATCTTTTTAGTTGAACCTGCTGTGATGCCCTCCCCACCCACTAAAAGCAAGGCGGAATCAGGACGACGTTTTTGTAATTCTGAAAATATATTTATCAGAAAAACATGGTTTTTCTGAGATGCAAAACCTCCTACATGACCAATTAGAATTGTTTCATCGTTAATAAACAAACTATTACGTATACGAATTCTCGCTTCATAGCTAAAAATAAAATCGTGACAATTAATAGCGTTTTTTATAATGGTCACTTCACCTGAAGCTATTTTATTTTTACCAAACATAAATTCTGCAGCATCGTGTGAACATGCTAGGTGAATATCAGATAATTTTCTAGCTTGAGAGACAAAAGCAATGTTCCGTGTTTTTTTGATAATTTTCCCGATTCCGTAACCTGCACTATGACTATGAGCGATTACACTTTTTACGCCATATTTTTTTGCGACTTTTGCAAATATACAAACCGCAAACAATGCATGACAATGGATAGCGAGCCATTCCCCTCGGTGTTCTCTAAAAAATGATTCGCGCTCCTTAAAAAAAGATAAAGATAAAGACGGTTCGGCCATATAGAAACATCTACCGCCAAGAGATTCAATTTCACTCCTAAAATCATCTTCAACCTCGCGAAAGTACAGAAAATCGAATTGTATTTTTTCTCTGTTCATATTACGGTAATAATTCATTACAACATTAGACAACCCACCGCCACGTGTAATCGCATGAACAATATGCAGTATGCGCACCATTCCAAATCTCCTCCTTCCTTGTATATTATTGCCAAAAAAATTGATATGGGAACGTACTTTGCCATTCTGGGCGTAGGAGATATATTACTGTTATGCTGGTCATAAAAATCGCGATTGATCCAATCAGTAACTGTGTTTTTAAAATATCGTTTCTAATAGAATTTATCGCATTTGGATAATACACCAACAGAACAAATAATAATATATACTTAAATCTCGTTAATATTGTTCCATGTAATGCTAAAATTAACATTACTATGCCTATTAATAACATTATAGATTGTAGATTAAAGTTATCTTGTTCTTTTTTAGAAAAAATAGAATAATTATCTTCGTATCTATTTTGATAAAATTTCCTTTTAAAAATTACATAACCTGTTATATACATAGCTCCCCAATAAATTATAGTAATGGCAGTAGCTAATTTAGGTTCATTACTAAATGATAAACCGGATTGTGTAAAATATTTAATATGATTCGGCAAAATTTGTTCAAATAAAGATAAAATAATAGTATCAAAAAATACATATATTATAATAGTTAGCATAGATAAACGAATAAAAAAACTGAAATTAGCCTTAGATTTCTTTAAGGGGTAAAATAATAAAAATATTATTGAACTAATATGCATAGCAGTAGCTATTAATACAATAAATACAAACTTAAAGAGTTTTTGATTAACCAATTGATCATAAGCTAAGGTTAAAATTGATATCGCTAAAATTTGACGCATACCACTCATAGACAAATCAAAGAACTGTAATGCTATAAACATAACAACGCTCAACCATGGTATAGTTGAATATTTTAATATAAATCTACCAAATGTAAAAGCTACAAACGCACCTGTAAATATAAAAATTATCTGAGGGTTTGAAGATATACAACCCAGCAATTTATTTAATATTATGTAACCTATTTCATATCTTGTCGATAAATTTGACATATCTATTGAATTAAAAAGATAAAAAAGTTGTTTATATTCAAAGGTATCATTACCGACGCTTTCTGCACGAAACATCATCATTATTCCTAAAATAGCAAACATTAGAATAACATAGGAGCGATTTATGTCATATTTCATAAATCGCAAGAATAAATATAAAAACATAGATACAAGCAATAATATATAAAGCAACAACATGCATCCTACCTGCTTTTAGAGTTATTTTAATAATAAACTTTAAATTATTTGTTTTTAAGATATAGTATTTTAGATATAGCACCCATAATATGGGTTTTATATAAAAACGGAATAATAAAATTACGTTTTAAATATAGTTTGCCCGTAACCTGAGAATATTTTTTCAAAACATACTCCATGTTTTTATAATAATAATCTTCGATAAATTGTCTTCTATTTAGATTTTTTTTTGTCGGTTCTTTAAGAACTTGTTGAATAATTTCGTCATTCTTAAATTCTATAATTTTCATTTCCGTATTTATAGATTCAAACAAAATCTTACCTTTATCTGAGTTTATGATTACAGCTGATATCCCTGTATTATTGTCAAGTTTTGGTTTTAATCTCTCTATACCCCAAAAATCACCAATAGACATATCTCCGCACCTCTCCATATTCATGTACTTACATTGATAGCATGATTCTCGAAAAGCGATATCCTGTTCGTAAATGCGCAAGATTGAAGCTTTATTATTACAATAATCAGATATATCTTGCGTTTCTGTTGTAATTTTTAAAAATTTATTTCTCCATCCTTTTGATTTATCTCTGAATGATACATATTTTATCGATTCTTTATATTTTTTTTCAAGATAACTAATGTATCTGCTCCATATTTCAGGGCTTAACACACCATGGCAAAAAAGATCACAGGAGTAGAAAATATCCAAGCCGATATTTTTTTGTAATATATATGTCTTAATCGCAGCGCACTGACAGGGAGTACCTACGAAAAGAACTGGGATTCTATTCTTTAGATTTAACGTAACGGATAAATACACATTTTTAATACTGCTTTGAACATATTTTGTCCCCATTAGCCTCGCTATTTCATTATAGTTTTTAGCTACATCGTGAGAAATTATAAAACCATCCTGATAGGCCGCACCATATACAACGCCTCCTGAATTGATAAATGACGCCGCCAAGGCGTGAAATACTCCTCCACTTCCGCTTTTTTTAACGATATTAATATTTTTATTTATTGCCGAATAAAAACTCTGAGTATCAACTTGCCTTTGTCTTGCAATTAAACTACAAATGCTTCCACAATTATTGCAAGAAGTGCACAAATTTTTATTTATTTGGGGATACTTAAATCCTAAATCATCTGTTTTAATAGAAATAGCATCTTCATTACATATATTTTTACATAAAAAACAGCCTGTGCATTGTGAAGGATCAACAATACCATTGGACGATAATGTTGAAAAGTATTCAATAATTTCATTTAGTTTTTTTTCACTACGTTCTCTATATAATTCTAGAAATGGTTCAATCTTTGAATAATCAATATTTTCTTGTATAAAAACTTCATCAGGATTAGTTACAATTCTATTTTTTAAAGTAAGAGTTTCTAATAGATTTTCTATGCGCTCTCCCAACTGAGATATCCGCACAACAAATTGTTTTTTAAAAATTACTGAAAAAACACAGCCATGAAATGAGTCCGTAATTACATATTCGGCCTTTTTAAATAATCCCAGCCACTCTAATGGACCTATTCTCAATTTAATCTTACATTCAATAAAACTGTAGGGAAATGGGATATATATGACTTTCAGACTTTTCTTTTTAGCCACTTTTTTGACAAAATTTACAAATGTTCTTGATGGAACCATCTGGTAAGCAAGCAGGTAAGGTTCCTTTTCAGGAGTATCTATAGCCAAAGCATCCCATTCTTCTAAGGTTAGAAGCAACGATGGGTCACAAACAGCTTCTGCTTCTTTGCCCGTTAAGTCTCGTATCAAATTAGCGCCCGTCTCTTCTCTGCTTGTTAGTATAGTAAAATCAGAGAGAAGTTTTTTATACCTTGTCCTATGTTCATCTTTGATTTTTGAATTTCCGAAACTTGCTGCGAAACTAGTTTTTTTTCGGTTGTCCGCAACAAATGAGAGAAAGTAATTCTCATCTAATCCTGTAATATCAGAGTTCCAGACATTATCACTACCTACTATGTAACCGTCATAACATGCACCAAGTTGTGAGATATCGTTTTTAGTTACTGTTTTAGACATTTTTATTAGTTTTCTAAATTTTTCGAAAGACTTTATTCTTGGCAGCCTTGTAATAGCTCCAATTATTCCGGTTATGTATCGTTTTATTCCCTTGGCTTTTAATGCTGTTAATCCGTAGGGATTTCCAGAAACTTCACATATATAATCTATTACCTCAGCTTCTACTCCAGTCTCTTCTATTTTCTTTTGTAAGGCATAGCACTGAAGCATTGCCCCATAATTATCATGTCTTTGATAAGTTAGTGTGGCTATCTTCATTTTTTACAATCCTTTCTATGCTGAAATAAAATGTTCAAGGATCCTGAAAAAGATTTTCTTGCTTTGTTCTTTACGTTGCCCCTTAAGTCCATTGAAGAAATGGAAATAACTTGTTGGTACCATTAATACGATTCTCTCTGACACCTAGTTTTTTGATATATCCCAGCCATTTATTAAAGTGCCCCCCAAAGTCAAGACACGAAATTACAAATGATCCGAATATCTCCTTTCTTCATGCGGCATAAGTTTTCTGTTGTCTTGCGAATGCATTGGGAGCAAGTCCTCCCAGCGACGCATGTGGGCGTATAGTATTGTAGTCAAGTATGTATCTGTTGACGGCGGTGATCATCTCCTTCGGTGTGACGTACTCGTTGATGTATATATCCTCATATTTCAAGCTGCGAAAAAAGCGCTCAGTACGAACGTTGTCCAACGCCTGGCCTTTGCCGTCCATGGATATCCTTACCCCGTTGATCGCCATCAGATCCAGGTAGGCCTGGTTGGTGAAGTGGCTGCCCTGATCAGAATTGATGATCTCAGGTTTGCGATTCCGAAGGGCACGCCTGAGACAGCGTAATACAAATTCCTTTTCCAATGTGTAACTGACCTCATAGTCCACTATCCGGCGGGTATGCCAGTCGATGATAATAAACAAGTACAGAAAACCTTTCTTAAACGGCAGATACGTTATATCTATGCCCCATACCTGATCCTCGTGATCAATTACAAGATTGCGCAAAAGATATGGCCTTACATATTGTTTGTGATACCGTTTGCTCAAATTGGGACCCGGATACAGCGCGATAATGTCCATCAGGCGCATCAGGCGACGAACTCGTTTTTTGTTGATCTTGCAGCCGTAATGATTTTTCAGATAGTCAGTCATCTTGCGATATCCCCAGGCAGGCTTCTCTAAATGTGTCCTGTCAATAATCTCCATTATGTTCAGGTTCTCCGGGGATTCTCCATGGGTCGGATCAAAAAGATTTCGGATCTGCTCTCTGTACACACTGCTGCGGTTAACTTCCACAAGCTCGCACTGTCTCTTAACCGTCAGTTTTTCGTTGCCTAGTGAAACGAGTTTTAGGCGCTCCTTCGGGACCAAATATTTCGTTATATTTTTTTTTGAGCCAGTCACACTCTATCGTGAGCTGACCAACCTTCTGCTGCAGAACTGTGATCTCTCGTTCCTTTGCCTCTGCTTCCCGAACGCTATCCGTCGGTCCTCGCCGAAAAATTTCCGCAGCATGTTCTTGGAATTGTTTATGCCAACTGCTCAAGGTTGCCGGTGATATTTGATACTTTTCGGCAAGTCCATTTAGCGTGTGCTGTCCGCTGAGCAGTTCCAGTACGACCTTCGATTTGAATTCTGGGTTGTAGGTATTTTTCTTCTTCATCTCAATATTGTATTCGGTTCTATCATATTTTTCATGTCTCATTTTCTGGGAGCACTATATATAAGGACAAAATTGAGGTTTGATTAAACATTTAACCCACTTAAAAGTATCTACTACAAGCAATTACTTTATTAGCAGATATTTACTAAATTTTTTAAATGATTTCGCTGTTCTTACTAGATCTTCCTTGCTTCTAATGCATTCTATTAGCTTCATAAAAATATACTTAGGTCGTAGATAAAATTTTTTTCGTGCATAATCGCAGAATTCAACTAGCTCCTGTTTCGTTAATTCTGTTGTGGTAATAACGCAATTATGCAAACCATCAGGGGTCAGCCATTCATCATAACTATTGGAAATAATGTAATTGTTTTTTTTACCCCAAGCATATGCTTCAGTACCTGGATATACCATCAGCGGAAAGAACTGGGCTGTATCCATACGCAGGCTCATGCTAAAATTTAACGTTTCCATCATAGTTTCTTTTGTTTCACCCGGATTACCAACCATAAAGCAACCGTGTACACGCATTTTAGCTTTCTTTGCGGCATCATTAAACTTACGTGATTGTTCCAAGGTGATCCCCTTGCGCATACCATCAAGAATCTTTTGACTGCCGCTTTCATAGCCAACCACTACCAAACGGCAGCCTGCCTTCTTCATGAGAACCATTGTATCGTAAGTTAAGTTTACACGACACTGAACCACCCACTTTAGAGGCAGTCTATTTTCTATCATAAGCTTGCAAAATTCCTGAACGTTATTCTGATCCACTGCGAAATTATCATCATCAATCAAAATTTCCTTAACATTTGGAAATTCTTTTGTTATGTAAACGCACTCGTCAAAAAGGTTTTTAGCGCTACGTTTGCGATAGTGCTTTCCAAACATCACCTGTGAGTAAACGCAGTAGAAGCATTTTGATGGACATCCTCTACTCGAAAAAATACTAACTGTAGGATAGCTTACATGTGCGTAAAAATAGTCATTTATATCAAGATACTTCTTATACACCTCACTTACAAATGGAAGATCATCCAGATTTTTAATATATGGCCTGTCTTTATTTTCTTTCAAAATACCATTTTCACAGTAGCTTATACCTAACACGTCAGAGAAATTTTTATCCCTTTCCATGGCTTCTGCAATTTCAGGAAGGGTATAGTCATATTCACGCCTTGCAATAAAATCAACATACTCTGACATTTCGGGTAAAATTTCTGAAACACAGGCCGAAACATGTGTACCGACAAGACACGTTTTTACTCCGGATAAAGCTTCTTTAAGCGACTTAGTGAATGCCAAATCGCTGTTGATACTCGGAGTTGAAGTGTCAATAACAATCAAGTCAGGTTTGAAATCTATAATTTTCTTTAATGTTTCTTCTTTGCTCAAACACTTTGCTGGGGCGTCTATTATTACAATTTTATGTCCTGCTCGCTCTAAGACTCCCGTGGCATAGGATAGCCAAAGAGGGAAATATATAGTACCGCTTTTTGTAACGGCAGGACTGCGCGAGCTCTTAGAGTATTTATCTAAAAATGGAGGGTTTAACATTACTATTTTCATTCCCACCCAATCCTCTCTGAAAATCGATACGCGTAGCTTTATTAATTCAAGTTTTTAAAGACGCCTTATTACCGCATTAAATGCATAACATGCGAAATAGTAACCGCTCTTTACAAACGAAAACTTATGAAACTCACGATATGTTTTCCACTGTTTTTGAGCTGCTTTTAGTTTATTCCCGGTTAGCGATGAATTACCCTCACGATAAAGGGCAAGGTTTTCTTGCAATCCATTGGCATCATATCCACGACTCAAAATATCTTGCCAAGTACATTGGTCTTCAGTATGGGGGATTGTCGGCATGTAAAAATCACCGACTACTTTCCGGTTAACCATAACAGTCAGACAGGCAATAATCGTATTACCATATATGGCATTGTGTGTCATTTTTCGAGGCACTTTGATTATTTTTCCAAGTTCTCCGGTTTCGGAGTCAAATACTTGATACATCGTGTAGGTCAAAACATAACCGTTATTTTCCATAAAGGCTAATTGTTTTTCTAACTTTTCAGGCATCCATTTGTCATCGCTATCTAAGAATGCGATGAAATCTCCCCTAGCAGCATCTATTGCCGTGTTCCTTGCCATTGAGACCCCGAGGTTTTTTTCATGAAGAAGTACTTTAATGCGATCGTCATTAGCAGCAAAATTTAACGCTACTTCATATGTGCTATCTGACGAACAATCATCAACAATTATCATTTCCCAATCTGTGAATGTTTGTTGTTTTACACTCAAAATAGTGTCAGGCAATAAAAGGGCAGCATTATACGCCGGAGTTATTATCGAAATTTTTGGCATTATTACATCCCACCCTATCTAAAATACCGTTTTTCGCCTATATCTTTCAGTTCAACACCATTTCCGACTACACTAACAAAAAAACTGATTTTCTGAGCATACTAATAATCGTACGTTTTACCTTAACACACCCTGTGCAAGCGATTTTTCAAAAGACGTGCCTATATAGTTGCCGGGTACGTTTATCTTTGCCGATAATTCTCTGCGCCGCGTACTGTTATAAGTCCCGGCATACACGAGATGTCCGGTTGACATAAAAATTCCATAAGCAATCCGTAAGAAATATTCAAAAAGCGAAGCTGGCCTTTTCTGCTTCCGCTTAAAACATCCTCTGCATCCGATAATTTAAGTGCTCATCATCTCTTCCAGTGCCCGAATTTCCCGCCTAAAACAGCCACAAACCCTGTAATAGACTGAATCTAAAGCCGCTGGATCCCCGATCTCGAAACGCACTCGAAATAGTTCGAATGCTGTGGAGTTTTTAAATGTTTCCTTAACAGGAAACGGCATTCTCCTGATCTCGAAACGCATTCGAAATAGTTCAGGCACTAAGGTGATCTATTATGTTCCCCCTCAAGGGGAACGGTGCCTTCGGGGATGTTAACAATGAAGCCTCTCCCTCACGTCGCTCCCGAATGTTCCAATCGGGAGTCCAGCGACTTCGGTTCTAAGGGCTATAAACCCAGTCACAGACTGAATTCAAAGTCACTGGATTCCCGATCTCAAAACGCATTCGAAATAGTTCAGGCACTAGGGTGATCTATATATGTCCCCCTTTCAGTGGGACGGTGCCTTCCTGATAAGGGGCGGCCGGGAATGACGAAAAAAAACGGCATTCTCCTGATCTCGGAACGCACTCGAAATAGCTCGAATGCTGTGGAGTTTTTAGCGGAGCGCAGCAAGCGCCCCTAAATCCCCCGCATTTGACTGTGGTTCTTTTGTCCGCCTTTAACAACTGCTCAGCCGCCCCTATCGGGTTGTCTTTACAATCGCTTGACTATTGTTTGACTATTGTTTGACCGCCCTTACAGTCCCTTGACCTCCCTTAATATGCCTCAGCAGCCCTATTCCTCAGAGGTCCCCTGTTTTCCTTCGACAACACCGTACCGATTACAGACTATCCTAACGGTTCCGAATATACATTTAAGATCAAAGAGGAAGCTCATCCTTTTGGCGTACTCGCCATCGTACTGTGCCTTGGCTTCGATTGAGAGCTCGTCACGCCCGCTGATCTGCGCCCATCCTGTCAGCCCCGGCATTATGTCGTTCGCTCCATATTTGTCCCGTTCAGCGATAAGGTCGTACTGATTCCACAACGCCGGCCTGGGGCCGATGATCGACATCTGGCCCAGCAGTATGTTGAAGACCTGGGGAAGTTCGTCGGCGCTGCACTTTCGCAGCAAACTACCCATCCGTGTTATGTACTTTTCGGAATCAGCCAGCATATGAGTCGGCACCTCTTTAGGCGTGTCGGTCAACATGGTCCTGAATTTATAAATTTTAAAATGTGTCTTGTTTTTACCTACGCGCTTCTGTGTGAAAAGCGCGGGTCCCGGGGAATCAAGCTTTATCAGCAAAATAATGATCAAAAAGACCGGAGCAAGAAAGACAACAGCAATGAAAGAGAGTATAAGGTCGATTATTCGCTTTATGCATTTTCTATACATTGACATCACATCCTTAGTTAATTGTTCTGATGTCAGCGCTTGGCAAAATTATCTATATAAGGGCCGCCGGCTAAATTTTAAGAAAAACTCCACATCTTGTATGGTTTGCGTATTTTATCGTTTACCGTGTTTTATCTATCGCCAGATTTTAGCACATACAAATAGGTATAAGCAAAGGCTGTATCTGAAATATCAACAAATTATCTCCAAAAAATATTGTCAGATTTATAAAAAATGCAAATATAGTTTTTACCCTTTTATTTCATTAATTTTATACGAGTGGTTAAGAGGTGATTTCTGCAAAATAGTTTGGAAAATGAGAAAAACAAAATATATGACTGAAAATATTTTTCTATTTGTACTTTTCCCTCCTTCTATGCACTTTATAAGATAGAGGCATAAGAAAGGAGGTATGAGGATGGCAAACATCAATCCAATTTCCACATCTATCAGGATGACGCTGAACCTGGGCGTTGTCGACGGAAAGCCGGTTGAGAAGAGCGTGAATATCAGCAAGCTGGACAACGAGATCACGCCGGAGACCGTTGATGCGGTCGTGGATGCGCTGGAAGCTCTTCTTGAGTATCCGGTGACCGAGACGAAGCAGTACGAGACCGGACTTCTTGTCGAGTAGGCAGGAGGACGAGATAAGAGAGAAAGGAGGGTGGTATTTTGAAGACTGTAAAACTTAAGTTTCTTACGGACGTGGGCAAAAGCTTCAGCGTAAGCATGAACTACGCCGATCCGGCTCTTCTTGAGGAGGGAGGAGCGGAAGCTGTCCAGGCTGCGATGGACGAGCTGATCGCAAAGCAGCCCTTTGCGGTGACTCTTGTTTCCGCAGAGGGAGCCGAACTGATCGACCGCACCGTCGTCGATCTTATCTAAGGCACTGGGGCGCGCTTGATCCGGGCGCGCCCTTTTTCAAAATAAAGTGGCGCCGGTGAAGTTGTAAATAGATTTACAATTTAGAATATTTAACAAAGGGAGGAAATAGGAGGGGAAAGAGAAAATGGAAGAGTTCATGACAAACATGCTCCAGCACGGGTTTTCCGTCGCTGTGGCGACTTACCTTCTCGTAAGGATGGATCACAGGCTGGAAGAGCTGACACGGGCTGTAGTCAGGCTTGGCAACGTTATCGAGAGAAAGGAGAGAGTTAAATGACGAAGGGGTCGATTTATCTTCAAATCAGGAGTATCCTATTGCTTGTGCTGCTTCATCTTGGGCACGCGAAGCGAAAGAGGGCTAAAAATGAGGTTAAATGACCTTAAGCTCTCCGAAAACTTCAACCTGAAAGAGTTTGAATGCCCATGTTGTCACACGGTGTCACTGCACCCCTTGCTGCTTTTAAGACTGCAGAATCTTAGGGGGGAATGGGGGCGCCCGATCATTATAAACAGCGGCTACAGGTGTGAAATCCACAACAGGGCAGTAGGAGGTGTCATGCGAAGCCACCACAGAATAGGACAAGCGGCGGATGTACGGGTAACCGCAAAGGAGCAGGAGCGTTTTTGCGAACTTGCGGCAAGGCATGGGTTTGGAAAAATAATATCCTACCCAACAAGAAATTTTATTCATTTACAATTGAAGGGGGAAGATCTCTAAGATGCGTGATGTTAAAGATAGCACAGAAACAGAGCTCGTAAGGAAGTATTCTCCACTTGTAAAGGCTGTAGCCAGGCGTTACGCCGGCAGGGGCGCTGAGTATGAAGATCTTGTGCAAGAGGGTTACCTGGCTTTATTGATCCTGTTCAAGAAATGCCGAGACAAGCAGTGGCTCCCGGCATATTTGGCTAAGCGCCTTCCCGGTTATGTGAGAAACGCAGCCAAGCGGCTGAGAGGAGTGGGAGGCAGAGTCCCGTTCATCGACATAGAAGAGTGTCCTGAGATAATCTTAGATCCACTTCATATCGACAAGGAAGAGTGGATAGAATATATCTACATAATCAAGAGAATACTTACTCCCGACGATTTTATTATTTGTCGGGATTTATTATGCGGATGCTCCCAAGCCGATATCGCGAAAAAGCATAAGGTCACGCAGCAGGCCATCAGCGCCAGGTTAAAAAAGATCCGAGCGGTTTTAGAACCAGTGGTGAAGGGCTGAGATGACACAAAAGCCGGAGCGGCCCTCCGGCTTTCATGTCCTCTCTGCGAAGCAGCGAAGGGCATCGCTGCGCAAATCAATGGTTTGGGACCAAGTCCTTATCCGTCATCCTCGAGTGCTCCAATC
>CAZMPR010000005.1:0-331 GCA_964568265.1 uncultured Clostridiaceae bacterium
CCGGCGGCTTTGGCAAAACGTTGGCCATATTCATGGTCAGCCAGATAGCAATGTGCTGCATGGCGATATTTAATATTTACTGTAACGGTAGCCATATCAGCAACTGTATTTTCAATCAGTATTTGCTTTTTATCCTCCGTTAATACACGCCACAAATCCCCGCCTGCACGGAAACAATCATCCGTAGGATCATCTTTTGGGTCATATCGATACATTGCACCTTCTAAATCAAGGGGTGGCTCCATAACCTCTGGTTGAGCTGTCCAAACGCCATAGCTATTCGGTGTATATGCCGGCGTACTGCCATAGTTACCATCTGTTCTCATAGCAC